>JAKOOI010000269.1 GCA_022701475.1 Weeksellaceae bacterium | reverse complement strand
CAGGATAAACAAAGCCTGCCGAATAATAATAAACGGGTTACTGTATCAACTGTACAGCAGCCCGTTTTTTTATAATGTCCGTTGCGGAGGACAGCGCCTTCCTTTAGTTCCGGATTATCAGATGAGGCAGACGAAGAATTTTATGATTAATCTTAATTGAATTCCGGGAGAATTGATTAATTAAATCATAAAGTTTAAATTTGTAACAATGGAATGAAAATTTTTTTATTTTCATCTGAAAAACTTACCGGATGTTTGAACTTATTTTATCTGCCGTTGTATTGGGATTTATGCTGAGCCTGGTCTTTATCGGGCCGATCTTCTTTCTCCTGATCGAAACCAGCTTTTCCAGAGGTCCGAAACATGCCCTGGCACTTGATCTCGGGGTTATTTCTGCGGATCTCCTCTGTATACTTGCAGCGTATTATGCCAGTGCGGATATCGTAACGCTCATTGATAAACATCCCGGTTTTTACAGGATTACTTCCATTCTCATATTTGCGTACGGCATCGTGATGATGGTTACGAAAACCAAAATGCATATGTCGGGAGAAGAGAAATTCATCAGTCAGAATTACCTGAAAACCTTTATGAACGGCTTCTTTTTCAACCTTCTCAATGTAGGGGTCATTCTTTTCTGGCTGGTAACGGTGATCTCGGTGCGCAACCAATATCCGGATACCGGCAATTTTATTTTGTACATCAGTATTGTCATTGCCACCTATCTGGGCATAGATCTTGCCAAAATATTCCTGGCGAAGCAGTTTCATGACCGGCTGACCCAGAAACTGGCCAACCGGATCAGGAGGATTGTCGGCGGCATCCTGATTGTTTTCAGTTTCTTCATCTTCCTGCAGAGCTTCAAGAAATTCAACCAGTTTGACAAGCGTCTGGAAGAAGCCGAAAAAACCGAAGTAAAATACCAAAAGCGAAAATGAAAAAAATACACTTTCCAAAGCCACTTTCCCAAGGCGATACAATAGCTGTCATTTCTCCGGCCGGAGCAGTAGAACCGGAACAGCTGGAAAAAGGGATTGCAATGATCAGGAACAATGGATATGAGCCTGTATTGGGAGAACACCTCTATAACCGGTTTTCCAAAGGATATACCTTTGCCGGAACGGAACAGGAAAGGCTGGATGACCTTAACTGGGCACTGAACAGTGATGAAGTCTCTGCTGTATGGGCTTCCAGGGGCGGATACGGATGCCAGCATCTCATAAGCCGGCTGAAAACCAAGGGTTTCAAAAAAAATCCCAAATGGTATATCGGATATTCTGATAATACGGTGGTACAAAGCTATCTGCTAAGGAATGGATATGCCTCCATCCATGGACAGACCGTCAAAACTTCCGGTTTCGGGGTTACGGAAGAAAGCTATGACCGGATTTTTGATATCCTGGAAGGAAAAAGCCTGAGCTACAGCCTTCCCTCACACCGGCTTAACAGGACAGGAACCATGGAAGGGCAGTTGGTCGGCGGAAATTTAGCATTGATCTATGCCTTGCTCGGAACCGAATATTCATTTAAAGTTAAAAAGAGGATTCTTTTCATTGAAGATATCGGCGAAAGCTTTTACGCGCTTGACCGGATGCTGATGAGCCTTGAGCTGGCAGGGGTATTCGATAAGATTTCAGGGCTTATTGTCGGTGGAATGACCAATATGGGGGATTCCAAAGAAAACGTACAGTATGAAGCCTCTTTTGATGAATTTGCCTATCAGATCATTACAGACCGGATTGCAGCCTATGATTTCCCGGCAGTTTTCGGATTTCCGAACGGCCATATCCGGGACAACAGGCCTTTGATTATCGGTGGTAAGGTAAAAGTTGAGGCAGGAGATGAGGTCAGTATTGCATGGGAATGACACAGCATCTTCTGACCTATCATTTTAGCCCGGGATTCATGGGCGACCCGGTCATTAAAAACCTGTCAGTTGATGATTCTTTTCGCTACCGGATACATTTTTTCTGGTATATCCGGCAAGATTATTTTCCTGAGAGTGATGCCGGAAGAATGCAGATAAGAAGATATTCGTCAGTAGCGGACAGATTACCTCAGCAATTAATCAGAAGGCTTAATGAAATAATATTTTCAGATATAAAAATAATTGAGCCTGAACCGGTAATAACAGATCCGCCGGTTTATGCATCCTCTACCCATTATAAAAGTGAATTTTACAGGCTGAAATTCAGAAATGAGGAATTTGTGGTTCACGTACCGTATGATATTTCCGGAATCCGGATCGAAGGTAAAGATAAAGATTTGTTCCTGAACTTCCACAATATCCTGCAGGAATGGATAGAAGAGCAGTTTGAAATGCTTTCGGAAGGAAAATCAGTACGATACAAAAAAACATAAAAAATGGCAACACATAATGATTTCGGAAAGATAGCGGAAGATCTGGCAGCAGATTTCCTGCAGAAAAACGGCTACAAAATCCTGGCAAGGAACTTCAGGTTTCAGAAAGCCGAAGTCGATATTATAGCGGAATTTAATGATCTGATCGTGGTGGTTGAAGTAAAAGCCCGTTCCACTGATGCCTTTATGCTCCCTCAGGAAGCGGTGACAAAGACAAAAATACGGTCCATTGTTTCTGCTGCCGATCATTATATGCAGGAATCCGGAAGGCAGGAGGAGGTCCGTTTTGATGTGATTACCGTACTCCCGGATGAACATAAAAGATTAGTCGTTGAACATATTATCGATGCTTTCGAAGCATTTGATGCCGGATAGGAATCATCATTAAACTTTAAATAAACTTCAGCCGCATCAGTGGCTGATCCCTACATTATGAAAACAGTATTAATAACCGGAGCTACTTCCGGAATCGGTAAGGCTGCGGCAGAACTTCTGGCAGAACAGGGCAACAGGATTATCCTTTGCGGAAGAAGGACACAGGTACTGGAAGAACTGAAAAGCCAACTTTCCAGGATAAGTGAAACATTCTGCTTGTCATTTGACGTACAGAATCTGGATGAAGTGGAGAAAGCTGTCAATTCTCTTCCTGAAGAATGGAGAAAAATTGATGTCCTCATCAACAATGCAGGAAATGCACACGGTCTTGATCCGCTCTCGGCAGGTAAAACAGAGGACTGGGATTCCATGATCGACGGGAATGTGAAAGGATTGCTCTACGTATCCAAAATGATTATTCCCGGAATGAAAGACAGGAATTCGGGGCATATCATCAATATCAGTTCCGTAGCCGCAAGACAGACCTATGCCAACGGAGTGGTGTATTGTGCCACTAAAAAAGCGGTCGATGTTATTTCCGAAGGAATGAGGCTGGAACTTACCGAATTCGGGATTAAAGTGACCAACATTCAGCCGGGAGCCGTAGAGACGGATTTCTCAAAAGTAAGGTTTAAAGGAGATGCTGAGCGGGCTGCCGGTGTTTACGCGGGTTATGAAGCATTGCAGGCAGAAGATATCGCTGATTCCATTGCCTACTGCATCAACGCACCGAAGCATGTCTGTGTTTCCGATATGACCATCTACCCTGCTTCCCAGGCAGAGCCGAGGACGATTTACAGGAAATGATCCCAATCCCGGAATAATGCTGTAAATTTGCAGGCCGTTGCATCGCTGGCGGCATTTTTAAATTACTGTATCAATGAAAATATTATATCTGGAAACCTCATCAAAGAACTGTTCGGTAGCAGTATCGGACGGTGAAAAGCTGCTGTGCCTTACGGAAGAGGTCTCTGAAAACTACAAACAGTCGGAAAGCCTGCACACTTTTGTGGAATGGGCGCTGGAAGGAGCCGGTATTTCAATCAAAGATATCGAAGCCGTATCCCTGGGAAAAGGTCCGGGATCTTATACGGGCCTCAGGATCGGGGCGGCTTCTGCAAAAGGATTCTGCTATGGATTAAAAGTACCGCTGATAGCCGTCAATTCCATGGAAAGCATGACAGAGCCTTTTTTAGGACAGGAGTATGATCTGATCATCCCTTTGATCGACGCCAGGAGAATGGAGGTTTATACAGCTGTTTATGACGGGAATACGGGAGAAGAACTGTCTGCTACTGAAGCAAAAATACTTGACGAACATTCTTTTCAGGAATACCGGGGGCGTAAAATACTCTTCGTAGGAGACGGAGCAGCCAAAACAAGAGAAATCATACAGCTTCCGGATGCGGAATTCATTCCGGAGATCTACCCTTCTGCCCGATATCTTATAAAAAGGACCCTTGAGAAGATCAGCCGGAAGGAGACTGAGGATATTGCCTATTTCGAACCGTTTTATCTTAAGGATTTTCATGGGGTAAAAAAGAAGCCCTCCGGATCAGGATAATATCCGTAACAAACATAAAGACTATAAAAAAGCGAAGACTCTCAGAGGCTTCGCTTTTATAATTTATTGCGGTTTCGCAGGCATCTGATTCATCGGCTGGCCCTGCTGGCTGCCAGGTTTTCGGCCAGGGCGGTTGCTGTTGCCGCTGGAAGGCTGCATCTGCTGAGAATTGTTCATCTGCATATTCCCCTGATTTTCCGGAACACCGATACCGTTGAACTGCTGAGCCTGCTGTTGCTGGGGAGTATAGGCATTTCCTTGCTGGGAAACTGCATTTCCTTTGTTATCCGTTGCCTGGAAAGCCAGGTCGGATTTCAGGTAATTCAGCATTTCCTTAGCCTTTTCACCTTCCGGGGTTTTGGCATAATTCAAAGCAATCTGTTCCAGTTGCAGGATCATCACCTCTTTCCCACTCGATTTCCCTGAATTGAATGCATTCAGCAGATATAATTTCGGAACCAGCGCGTCTTTCGGGTATTTCTGGATGGTCTGGTCTATAATATCTTTGCTCTCCCCGAACTTTTCAGATTCATACAGGGCAAAGGCCTGTTTGTACTGGCCTTCCGCCTCCCCTGAAGATTTAACGAAAGAAGTGCTTTTAGGGTTTCTGGCAAACTCTGCATAGGATGTATACGGATAGTCTTTCAAAAGGATCTGTTTTGCCCGTTCCGCAGCCTGCGGATTCTTCAGGTAGTTCATGGCAAAGATTTCATAAAGGGCCTGGAGCATTACCTTCTCTTCCGGTTTTACATCCACCAGGTCATACAGCGTTTTTGTTGCCAGGGGTGTATTGGTAAAATAATTCTGGTACATGACACCCAGCCCCAGAGAAGCAGTATCCCTGTCTTTTTTCAGCTGATCGAG
>JAKOOI010000268.1 GCA_022701475.1 Weeksellaceae bacterium | reverse complement strand
CCACGTAAAAAAACCGTAACAGATTGAAAACCCATTTCATCGCGATCGGCGGAAGTGCCATGCACAACCTTGCCATTGCATTAAAAGATAAAGGATACCAGGTGACCGGTTCCGACGATGCCATTTTTGAACCGTCTAAGACCCGTCTGGAAAATAAAGGAATTTTGCCCGCAGAAACAGGCTGGTTCCCGGAAAAGATCACTTCCGATACGGATGCGGTCATTCTAGGCATGCATGCCCATCAGGACAACCCGGAACTCGAAAAAGCCAAAGAACTTGGATTAAAAATTTATTCCTATCCCGAATTCCTGTATGAGCAGTCCAAAGATAAAACCAGAGTGGTGATTGCCGGTTCCCACGGAAAAACTACCATTACGTCAATGATCCTGCACGTCCTGAATTTCCATCAGAAAGACGTGGATTTTATGGTGGGTGCCCAGCTGGAAGGCTTCGACTGTATGGTGAAACTGACGCCGGATAACGATTTTATGGTATTGGAAGGCGACGAATACCTCTCCTCTCCCATTGATCTGCGTTCCAAATTTTTACTTTATCAGCCGAATATCGCCTTGCTGAGCGGAATTGCCTGGGACCACATCAATGTATTTAAAACCTTTGACGATTATACGGAACAGTTCAGGAAGTTTGTAGCCAGCATTACTGCCGGCGGTGTCCTGGTCTATAATGAAGAAGATGCCGAAGTGGTGAAAGTCGTGGAAGAAGCGGAAAATTATTTCCGGAAAATCCCGTACAGAACCCCTGAATATGAAATCGTGAATGGGAAAGTCCATCTGAAGACGGAAATGGGCGATGTGCCGTTATCGGTATTCGGAGCGCATAACCTGCTGAACATGGAAGGAGCGCGGCATATTTGCCACACCTTAGGCATCATGGATGAAGATTTCTACGAAGCCATCATGAGCTTTACGGGAGCCTCCAAACGCCTTGAGAAAGTAAACCGGGAAGATCAGGGAATTCTTTACAAAGATTTTGCCCACGCACCGAGCAAAGTAAAGGCCACGGTAAAAGCTTTCGGCGAACAGTTTAAAAAAGATAAAAAATACGGTTTCCTGGAACTCCATACGTATTCAAGCCTGAATCCTGTTTTCCTTGAGCAGTACGATCACGCCATGGACGGTTTGGATGAAGCCGTTGTTTTCTACTCGGAAGATGCCCTGAAGGTCAAAAGAATGGAACCGATTTCCCCGGAGCTGATCCGTGAGAAATTCAAAAATTCGGATCTGAAAATCTTTACCAATGCGGAAGACCTTCACGCCTACTGGAACATATTGGACAAAACAAAGGGCGTTTACCTGATGATGAGTTCCGGAAACTTCGGCGGACTGGATTTAACGAAATAATTTATCTTCATATCATTAAAAACTCCTTTCGGCTGAAAGGAGTTTTAATTTAATGTAAATTTGATAATCTGTCATTTATTTTCAACCTGTTGCTTGATAAGGCTAAAAAGAATTAAGATTCGTGAATTGGAATGTTGAATAGTATTTCTTAGCCGGTAAATAAATAATATCAAATGGCATAAATGACTTTTAGCTTTGTTAGTAGCGATAAAACTTCCAGCATCCAGCTTCCCGCATCCAACCTGTTAGTCAGATCAGTTCAAGTTCAAGTAAGTTTAATTGATTCTTTTATAAAAACGCCTGATGATATCTTTGATGCCATCGCCGTCAAAATCCTGTGTCCGGTCTTCTACGACCAGATCTGTCTGGCTCAGCTGGGCAACGTAGTAAGGATTGATCTCTTCCCTTTCAAACCAAAATTCACGTTTTGTTTCATTAAAGATATATTTCTTTGTGAAAGCCCCTGTCTTTTTGCAGATGTTGTTGTTCTCTTCAAATGAAACTGAAGTCAGGTGAGAAGCGGTAAATTCATACGTACCTGATTTCTGGCAGTCTGTAGAGAAAGAAGTCTGGGTCTGCTGCTGCAGAGACCGCCTGATTTCTGTTTTTTCAACAGACCATTTTCCTGTAATGGATGCTTTATTATCCGGATCCTGATCTCTGTCATTGCTGCCACAGGAAATAACGGAAAACAGGACAACCGGTAAAATAAGTTTCTTCATGATTAAATTTAAGTCAGTAAAAATAAAATAAATCTACGCGGTTTTAATAAAAAACTCCTTCAAAACAGAAGGAGTATATTTGTTAAAATTGAAGATTATACTGGAATACATCTGACAATCCGAACCAAGCGAGTTAAAAGTCAGATTTTTTAAACTTTTGTGCAATTTTATCAGGTGCATTATTCAGCTTAATACTATAGCACAAGTATCTTTTAAAACTTTTGTGGTTAATACAATTTAAACAGGTTTAAATTAAATATCCGCTACGGCCTTCAGCATTTTCTGTTCCCATTCCGGATCTTTCGGGTCGAAGAACAGCCTTTTCCCGGTATCCAGGGTACGGACCATATTCATTTCATCTCCGGTCAGTTCAAAATCAAACACCTTAAAGTTTTCTTCGATTCTTGAAGGCGTTACCGATTTCGGGATCACACAGAAACCTTCCTGAAGATGCCATCTTAAAATGACCTGGGCCACTGTTTTCCCATATTTTCTACCGACAGACTGCAATTCCGCATTCTCAAGCAATCCGGCATTGCCGTTTCCAAGCGGGCTCCACGGCTGGGTAATAATGTTGTTTTCCCGGTTGTATTTCTGAAGTTCTTTTTGCTGGAAAATCGGGTGCAGCTCGATCTGGTTAATCACCGGAAGAACGGTTGCAGCAGCTCTCAGTTCCTCCATCTTGTCTTCCGGGAAATTGCAGACCCCGATCGCCTTGATTTTTCCTTCCTGATACAATTCTTCCATCGCTTTCCACGCCCCGGTAAAATCAGCATAGGGCCAATGGATCAGATACATATCGAGATACTCCAGCTGCAGACGGTCCAGTGTCCGCTGAAAAGCACCTTTTGCCTTCTCATACGAGGTATCCTGGACCCAGAGCTTGGACGTAATAAACAGTTCTTCCCGATTGGTTCCGCTGTTTTTAATTGCGTTCCCCACAGCCGTTTCGTTCTGATAGATCGAAGCGGTATCGATCATCCGATAGCCGGTTTCAATGGCTTTGATCACCGCATTTTCACATTCCTGCAGGTCTTCCATCTGCCATACCCCGAAGCCTAAAGCCGGGATTTCCACGCCGTTATTTAAGGTAATGACAGGTTGTCCTGCGTATGTTTTCTGTTGCATATTATTATTTATCATTTTATTTTGTTAAACATGAATTTCTTTTCCCATTACCTTGCGGAACAGTCCTTTGATGTGGTCAATCTCCTGCTGATAATTCGTTTTTTTCCGGCAGCCAAAGTATAAAGTGTTCTCCAGCTTTTTTCCGCCTTTCCAGATCAGCTGGATCTCTCCGCTTTCAATTTCTTTCTTACAGAGGAAATCCGGGACCACCGCTACGCCGGAACCGCTCTTCAGGCAACGGACGATGGAATTAAGGTTGGGAACGATGTAATTGGGCCTGAAATCCGGCTTGTGACCAAAATTCAGGATCCAGAACTGGAAAAGATGTTCCATATCCCCGGCCGTCCCGTACCATTTTTCATTTTCAAGCCATTCCTCGGCATGCTCCGGTCCTTTACCATGTAAGACCTTTTCAAATTCCTTTACATCAACATCCCTGCCGCCGACCAGAATAATCTGCTCTGATGAAAATGCTTCATGCTGAATGTTCGGCGAAACCCCTTTTTTCGGGGTAATGATTAAATCTAAAATTCCTTTATCCAGCTGATCGAGCATTTCCCGGTATTGCCCGAAGCTGATGATCAGGTTGAATGGCAGGCTTGAAACATACTGTTCCAGCGTCGTCTGAAAAGTCTCGAAACACATTCCGACACTGATGGTAGGCGTAAGTTTCTCCGTAGATTTCTGAAAGTTTTTTTCCACTTCTTCAAGTTTGGTCAACGGCTCCGAGATTGCATTGAATAAAACCTTTCCCCTTTCCGTAGGAATCATTTTCCTTCCGGTCCGGTCGAATAATTTATACCCGACGTAAGCTTCAAGCGAACTGAGATGTAAGCTTACTCCCGGCTGGGAAATAAACAAAGTATCGGCAGCTTCGGTAAGCGTTCCGGTTTTATAAATGGCTTTAAAAGTCCGGTACCATTCCAGATTAACCATACGTATTACTTTTATGATGCAAATTTAGGCAAATAATCATAATTATAATATTCTCAAGATCAATGAGAAACATTACCGCTGTCTATATCATAATTAAATTATTAATTTTCAATATATTACACTTTAAATCATTTATATAATACTTAACTATAATTTGTATTATTTTTCTGATGGCATTTAAGCTTATACCTTTGTCCGGTAAATTTAAAACCCTCATAAAGCAATGAAGAAAGTATTGATTATCAACGGAGGACAGAACTTCG
>JAKOOI010000237.1 GCA_022701475.1 Weeksellaceae bacterium | reverse complement strand
ACATGCAGATGGATTCCAAAGGCGCCAAAGAATGGAAGACCATGACGGAGAAAAACGTAGGGAAGCCGGTAGCGGTAACCCTCGATAACAGAGTCTATACAGCACCGAATGTAGTGGGTGCCATTCCCAACGGAAGGACACAGATTTCCGGGAACTTTTACCAGGAAGAAGCCAAGGAGCTGGTAGATGTACTGGGAGCAGGTAAGCTGCCGGCCGGAGCGAAAGTGGTCCAGGCTACGGTAGTAGGTCCGTCTCTGGGACAGGAATCTATTGATGCGGGTATGATATCATTCATCATTGCCTTCGCCATTATTATCGTCTACATTATTTTTTACTACGGAGGAGCCGGTGTATATGCCGTGATCGCCATGGTAATCAACTTATTCTACATCTTCGGGATCATGGATTCCGGTGACTTTACGCTTACCCTTCCGGGAATTGCAGGGATCGTTCTTACGATGGCCGTCGCAGTCGACACGAACGTAATCATCTATGAAAGGACAAAAGAAGAATTATTCGCCGGGAAAAGCATCCTGGAGGCATATAAAGACGGGTTCAAGCATGCCCTGAATGCGATCATTGACGGTCACACCACTACTTTCCTTACTGCCGTGGTACTGTTCTTCTTCGGAACCGGGCCTATCAAAGGTTTCGCACTGACGCTGATGATCGGTATCGCCATGACCCTCTTCACTTCCGTATTGCTTTCAAGGGTAATGATCTTCTCAAGACTGAATAAAGGAAAAGGGCTTTCCGTATGGACACCGGCTACAAAAAACCTGTTCAGGAATACCTGGATCGATTTCATCGGGAAAAGAAAATATGCCTATATCATTTCCGCTGTTTTAACAGTCGTTTGTATCATTTCGATAGCGACTCACGGTTTCAAATACGGTATCGATTTTACCGGCGGAAGAAACTATGTGGTGAAATTCGATAAAAACGTTAATGCAAATGATATTGAAGAGAAGCTGATCACCCTGTTCAAGACGGAAGACGGTAAAAACTCCTCAGTAGAAGCCAAGACATACGGTAACGACGCCCAGCTGAAAATTTCTACCGACTACCTGATCGAGGATGAATCGCTGAAGGCGGACCAGATCATCGAACAGAAATTGTATGAGGGACTGAAGTCCAACCTTCCGGCAGGAACTACCCTGAAAGATTTCAAATCGGCGGATAAAGACCACGCCGGAATTATTTCTTCCGAGAAAGTAGGGCCTTCCGTAGCAGACGATATCCAGATCCACGGTATCTATGCGGTAGTGGCAGCCCTGGGAATGATCTTTATCTACATCCTGATCCGGTTCAGAAAATGGCAGTTCTCCTTAGGTGCGGTAGCCGCCCTGTTCCACGATGCGGTTATCATTCTGGGAGCCTATTCACTGCTTCACAAATACATGCCGTTCAACATGGAGATCAACCAGGATTTCATTGCGGCCATCCTTACGGTATTGGGATATTCCATCAACGATACGGTAATCATCTTCGACAGGATCCGGGAATACCTGCGAGAAAAGAAATCCCTTACCCTTGCCGGTTTATTCGATGACTCGATCTCCAGCACACTGGGCAGGACTTTCAACACCTCTTTCACGACCATCCTGGTAATCCTGGCCATCTTCATCTTTGGTGGAGACAACCTGAGAGGTTTCATGTTTGCCATGCTGATCGGTATCGGATTCGGTACCTATTCATCCATCTTCATCGCGTCGGCCATTGCCTACGATTTCCTGAAGACCGGGAAAGAAGACGAAGTTCACGGTAAGACAACCACCGACAAAGAAGTACTTGCTTCAAAATAAGTCAACTACAATAAATAAGAGAAAAGCCTTTCAGCAATGAAGGGCTTTTTTGTTTTCAGCATTCAGGGCTTCGGATTCAGATTTTCGTATTTACAGAGGGTATCCATACTTCGGTTATAATGCTGGTCAATGGTCAATTTCCTACCATCAGTTTATAATTCACCGCTGGCGTAAGCGTCACGCTTGTGCCCACACAATCCAACCATCCTGAAATTCACTTGCGGAACAAAATTGACCATTTACCATTAACTTACTGTCAATTTTAACCTCACACTTAAGATTCAATTGCAAAGCAAAATTGACCTGAGAAGCAAAGTTTACCATTTACTCCTTAGCCCCATGATCCTGTCAGGCGTCTTCCGGTTTTATCTATTTGAATCATTTACTGTTTGAAAAGTGCGGAAATTTCCGTATTTTCGTTCAGATATAGGGTTTATACGAATGAGTTACGACTTAGAACAGGAAAATAAGGAAATCCTTGCCCGGTACAAGGATCTGATTTCAAATACATACCGCACACTGGATGAAGAAAATAACAGGCTGATCCGCAAGGCATTCGATATTGCATTGGATGCCCACAAAGACCAGCGGCGCAAAACCGGCGAGCCATACATCTACCATCCCATTGCCGTAGCAAAAATTGTGGCTACGGAGATCGGCCTTGGAGCCACATCCATTGCGTGTGCCCTGCTGCATGATGTCATTGAAGATTCGGATTATACGTATGAAGATCTGAAAAAAATCTTCGGCGGAAAGATTGCGGATATCGTGAACGGTCTTACCAAGATCTCCATCATGAACCATCAGAACATTTCGGTACAATCTGAAAACTACCGGAAACTGCTCCTGACACTCTCGGAGGATTTCCGGGTGATCCTGATCAAAATTGCCGACCGCCTCCATAATATGCGGACCCTGGAAAGCATGGCTCCGGATAAGCAGAAAAAAATTGCTTCCGAAACCGTCTACATCTATGCGCCGATGGCCCACAGGCTCGGACTGTACAACATCAAATCCGAACTGGAAGACCTTTCCCTGAAATACAATAATCCTGATGTTTATCTCGAAATCACCCAGAAACTCGAGCTGGCAAAGGAAAACAGGGAGCGGTATATTGAAGAGTTCAAAACTGAAGTTTCGGAGAAACTGCATGAAGAAGGGCTGAACTTCAAGATAAAAGGCCGCGCCAAAGCCATTTCTTCCATCTACAGGAAAATGCTGAAACAGGGCGTTTCCTTTGAAGAAGTATATGACAATTATGCCATCAGGATCATTTACCGGTCCGATGCCAAAAACGAAAAGTTCCTGGCCTGGAAAATTTATTCCATTGTAACCGATGTTTATCACAGTAACCCGTCACGGATGAGGGACTGGATTACCCAGCCGCGTTCCACAGGCTATGAAAGCCTGCACTTAACGGTTCTCGGTCCTGATAAAAAATGGATCGAAGTACAGATCCGTTCCGAGAGGATGGATGAAATTGCCGAAAAAGGGGTGGCCGCCCATTATAAATACAAAGAAGGATACAAGCAGAGTTCCGAAGACCGGAATTTTGAAAACTGGGTGACTGAAATCAGGGAAGTCCTCGAACAGCAGCAGAACCTGACCACATCGGAACTGCTCGATAATATCAAGCTGAACCTGTATTCCAAGGAAGTTTTTGTCTTCACGCCAAAAGGGGAAATTAAAATCCTGCCGACCAATGCCACGGCGCTGGATTTTGCTTTCTCCGTACACTCCGATCTGGGAATGAAATGCCTGGGTGCCAAAATCAACGGGAAGCTGGTACCGATTTCCTATGTGCTGCAGAACGGAGACCAGGTGGATATCCTCTCCTCCCAGAACCAGAAACCGAAATCCGACTGGCTGGAATTTGTTGTGACCTCAAAGGCCAAATCCAAGATCAAGAGTTACCTGAATTCCCAGAAGAACCAGCTTGTGGAAGACGGCAAGGAAATCCTTCAGCGGAAACTCAGACATGCCAAAATAGCCTTCAATGATGATGAAGTGAACAAGCTTCAGAAATTTTTCAACCTGAAATCCTCACAGGAGCTCTTCCTGAAATTCCAGAGCAATGAACTGGATGCCAGCAGCCTGAGGAAATATATCGAAAGCAAAAACGTATTCAATAACCTGCTTTCCCGGTTCAGGAAATCGCCGTCTAAAAATACGGCCTATATAGAGCCCAAGGAGCAGAACCTGGATATGATCGTTTTCGGAAAAGACGAGGAAAAACTGAACTACAGCTATGCCAAATGCTGTACGGTGATCCCGGGCGATAAAATTTTCGGGTTTATCACCATTTCTGAAGGTATCAAGGTCCACAGCGATAACTGCCCGAATGCCATCAATCTCCGCGCTCAGTATGATTACCGGGTAATTCCTGCCAAATGGGTAAATGCCGAAAGCTTCAAAGACCGGGTGAAAATCGAGATCGAAGGACTTGACAGGATGGGGATGATCAATGATATTACCACCGTCATCAGCGGAGCCATGGGAATGGATATGAAAAGCATGTCGATAGAATCCAATGACGGGGTGTTTACCGGCACCATCAACATGGAAGTGAAAAACAAAAGCCAGCTGGAGCAGACCTTTAAAAAACTGAATGACATCAATGGGGTTTCCAAAGTAAGAAGGATACAGTCGTAAAAAAATCCGGAAACCGGTGAATTGATATTCTCCGCCAAAACTATGGAATGCTAATTTAGCTCGATCAAATGAGATAACATTTTAATAAAATTTGATCTTACGCCATACCGATAAATTGGATTTATCATGCCCGTCATAAAGCAGATGTAGACAGGATCCTGTTAAATCCTTTTCTTTTCGGCCTCATAACAAAGTAGTTTATCAGCAATTATAGGTCCTATTCACTCTGCTGCGTTACTTTTCCTGCTTCATCATAATACTCATAATACCTTGCCCGTTTATGAATTTTGAAGAATAAGTTAATGCTCCTCACATAGAATGAGCAGAACAGGCACTATCTGGAACAACAAGACCTGAATAGTTTTTTCTATCTCTGATCCGGAACATCATTGTCACCATCATCATCATCCGGCAATTTTTTTTCAAGTTCATCCGACAGGATTTTCCGGATCCTGACTTTCCGTATGGCCATATTCAGCTCATTTCCGAAGAGGAGAAGATAGACATTCACATTCACCCATATCATCAGCAGGATCATACTTCCGATGGAACCGTACAATACGTTGTACCGTGCAATATTTTTCACATACAAGGCGAAGAAATACGTGG
>JAKOOI010000228.1 GCA_022701475.1 Weeksellaceae bacterium | reverse complement strand
CCGAAATGGATTTCATCAGCGGGCTGGCCACTTTTTCCTTCCAGGAAAAACCTTCTTCCACCGTTTCCGAAGGGAAAACGAGCGGAATGATATTGTACGATTCCGCATTCATATCCTCCGGAACTTCCCTGGAGAATTTCTGTTTTTTGAGGACTTTGCCGTATTTATCGATTTTGAAAACAAATGGATTGTGAATGAGAGGCTTGAATTCTTCTCCCATTCCATCATCAGACCCGGATTTTTCCCGTGAATCATAATGGATTTCCTGCCCGAACATGGACTGGTTGAAGGTCATTCTCATAATTTCCCCGGTTATGCAGTAGCTGGAATCGCGGTCTAGGGAATCCACCCTGTATTTTACTTCGGTAACATCGTTCATTCCCCCGTTTTTATTTCCTTCTGTGGAAGTGGAATAAATCAGGGTCTGTTCAAAGCCTTTTGCAAGATGCAGGGAAAGCTTTGCTGCGGGATTTTCTTTCTTGCTGCATGATAAGGTCATAAGCAGGGCGGAAGATAGAATAATGATGATTTTCATAGGTATTAATTAATAAAAGATGTAAAGGATAACAGGTTTTTCAGAACGGTCTATGTATTTCGCCGTCTGCTTCAGGGCATTCTCTGAAAGCATCGGGCAACCGAAACTCAGGCAAGCGGAATCTTCAGATTCCCTGTCCCGTATACAATGATAGGAATGCAGAACGATATTCCGTTTTCTGGCTGCGCTGTTGGTATCATCCAGTCCGTCGAGCCGGTATGCTTTCCCGAATTTTCCGGTATAGCTCTCCCGGACCTCATACTTTCCCAATGATGACTGATGGGAGCCATCCGTATTGCTGAACCTGAGCTTGCCCGAATTTTTCACCACCGATCCTTCGCCATGGGCTACAATGGCTTTCTGCAGGATGCGGCTATTTTTAAGATCATATACAAAATACCTGTATTTTCCGGAAGGTATCCTGAAATTGATGAAGACAGCCAGCTCCTGGCTATACTTCTTTCCGGTAACAAAACTTCTGATTTCGGCAATCTTTTCCTGCGGTAAAGAGGCTGCAGCATATACCTTTTCAGATCCCGTACCTGAACAGGAAAGCAGAATGGCAACGGAAAAAATACAGTGTTTCATCATTTGCAGGAATTTTTATTCAATGATCATTCCGTCCTTCATCACCAGCTTCCTGTCGGTAATTTCGGCAAGGTTGGGATTGTGGGTTACAATGACAAACGTCTGATTGTATTTGTCCCTTAGGTCAAAGAACAGCCGGTGAAGGTCATCGGCATTTCTCGAATCCAGGTTCCCGGTAGGTTCATCGGCAAAAATGATTTTCGGCGAATTGATCAGGGCCCTGGCTACCGCTACCCGCTGGGCCTCTCCACCGGACAGCTGATTCGGCTTATGGTGGAGACGCTGCGCAATTTTAAGGTCTTCAAATAAAGAATGGGCTTTTTCCAGAGCTTCTTTTTCGGCAGCTCCTGCTATTTTGGTAGGTATCAGAACGTTTTCCAATGCCGTAAATTCCGGCAGAAGCTGATGGAACTGAAATACAAAGCCGATATTCTGGTTCCTGAACCGGGACAGCTGCCTGTCATTCATATTGATGAAGGATTCGCCGGCAATGGATATTTCCGTACCGAACTTATGGGCAGTTGTAGGCTGGTCCAGTGTACCTAGAATCTGCAGCAATGTGGATTTCCCCGCACCCGATTCACCGACAATGGACACCACTTCTCCTGTTTTGATATGAATATCAACCCCTTTCAGTACTTCTAAATTCCCATAAAACTTATGGACATTGCTCGCTTTAATCATAATTCAAAAATAGTAAATTGATTTTAATTTCTGAATGTAAAGTCGAGGTTTTTACATAGCGGATGCCCGTGGCACAACTGCTTTCTTTTCCAGCCTGTTGGCCAGCCAGCTCACATAGAACAGCTGAAAACTATGGTAGATCATCACCGGAAGCAGGAAAAGCACTTTCTGATCTTCCGCAATACCGAGGACCATCACAAAAAGGCTGCCGTGCACCAATGACTTTTTCGATCCGCAGAAAGTAGCGGTAATGACGTCTTCCCTTTTGAAATCCAGTTTTCCGGCCAGATACCGTAAGATATGATATACCAGAAAAAACAGGCCTGTAACACTACCGGCAATGATCAGGAAAACCCCTGGTTCCACCGACGCAAATACATTCTCCGTAAAAGCCTTTGAAAAGCTTTCGTAAACGATCAGCAGGATGATGAGCTTATCAAATTCGGCAATGAGCTTACTGTACCTGGCGACCAAGTGCTTAAATAACGGGTTTAAAATAATACCTAAAATAATCGGCAGCAGTACTTTAAGCAGCAACTGCTGTATGATTTCTGCGTTGTCCACATCTTCCTGGCCCGGCTGTATAAAGAAACTCATCAGCAAAGGGGTCATTACAATTCCGATGATTCCCGAAACAGACGCATTGAAAATAGCGGAAGTTACATTTCCTTTGGCAATGGAAACCATTACCACCGACGAAGATACTGTGGAAGGCAGGCTGGCCAGGAAAAAGACGGAAAGCCAGGTGACAAAGTACTCGGTATCTTTCGCCAGCCCATAGAAAGGAAGGACCAGCAGCGGGAAAATCACAAAAGTACCGAGCTGCACCAGCAGGTGGAGTTTCCAATTTGAAATGTCCCTGATAATCTCCTTTATATTCAGTTTCAGTCCGTACAGCAAAAAAATAGCGGCAATCCCCCAGTCAATAAATCCCGCCAGGTTAAAATAATGACTGTATGCTTCCCGGAAAGGGATCAGCTTACCGGCCGCAACCATCACAATCAAAAGGATAAGAAAAATATTCTGTCTGTTCAGTTTCACTTTATTCAGCTTCATTCCATAAATATAGTGAAGATGATGGGAAATGCCTGAAAAAGGAGATTAAAATCCACTTAAATCTCTTGGTATCATTCCGGAAACTTATGGCCTTATATGTCTGATAGCAGGAAAGTGAACATTTTAATTCTCCGGCAGCTGTTGTTGTAAGATAAGAGTAACGAACAAGGTCCTGATTTCTCAGAATGTTTTTCTGTCATTAATTTCTATTACTTAATAAAAAAGCTCACCGGATCTCCGGTGAGCTTTTACTGATATTTAAAAACTGCGCTTGTATTACAGCAACAGCGTTAAAGGACTTTCCAGGTACGTCTTAAGCGTCTGTAAGAACTGGGCTCCCGTAGCACCGTCTACCACTCTATGGTCACAGGCTAAAGAAAGTTTCATGATGTTTCCTACCACGATCTGCCCGTTTTTCACTACCGGCTTTTCGATGATGGCTCCTACGGAAAGGATGGCCGCATTCGGCTGGTTGATGATGCTGGTAAAGGTTTCGATCCCGAACATTCCCAGGTTGGAAATAGAGAAAGTGGAACCTTCCATTTCATTGGCTTTCAAGCCTTTGCTCTTAGCTCTTCCGGCCATATCTTTTACAGCAGCTGAAATCTGGGTATAATTCATCTGATCGGTATTCTTCAGTACAGGAACCACAAGTCCGTCCGGAATAGCTACGGCTACACCGATGTTGATATTGCCTCTGTGAATGATCTTATCCCCTGCCCAGCTTGAATTCACCTGCGGGTGCTTTCTCAATGCTACGGCGGTTGCCTTGATGATCATATCATTGAAAGAAATACGGGTATCCGGCAATGAGTTGATCTCTTTTCTGGCCTCGATGGCTTTATCCATATTGATTTCCACCATCAGGTAATAATGCGGCGCAGAGAACTTGCTTTCGGAAAGACGTTTAGCGATGATGTTCCTTACCTGAGAATTCTGAGACTCGGTATCTTCACCCTGAACGAAGCTCGCGGCAACCTGTGCGGCAGCGGCTGAAGCCTGTGCCGGCTGGGCAGTTTCCTTCTGGGCTGAAGGCTGGTAATTTTCAATGTCTTTCTTAACGATCCTTCCGTTTTCTCCTGATCCCTGGATGCTATTGATATCTACTCCTTTGTCCTGAGCCATTTTCTTAGCTAAAGGAGAAATAGCCACTCTGTCTGAAGATGAATTTTCTGCAGGCGCCTGTTCCTTTTCTTCTTTTTGAGGTTCAGCTTTCTGCTCTGCAGGTTTTTCAGAAGACTGTCCGGCAGCTTTCGGGGCTCCTACGGCAGAAACATCTGTACCTTCCGGGCCGATGATCGCCAGTACGGAATCCACCGGTGCAGCACCGCCTTCTTCAACCCCCTGCTTCAGCAGGATACCGTCAAATTCAGATTCAAAATCCTGAACGGCCTTATCGGTTTCGATTTCTGCAAGAAGGTCACCTTCTTTTACGGTATCGCCCACGTTTTTGTGCCACTTGGCCACTTTCCCTTCCGTCATCGTATCGGAAAGGCGTGGCATGGTGATTACTTCCACGCCTGCAGGAACTTCTGCGTCAGCCTGTTCTATGCTGGTTGAATTGTTTTCCGTTTTATGGTCCTCGTCCGTTTTCTTTTCTTCAGAGTCATCCGCCTTCGGAGCTTCACCACCGGTAAGTCCGGAAATGTCTTCGCCTTCTTTCCCGATGATAGCCAGCACAGAGTCTACGGCAGCGGCACTGCCTTCTTCCACGCCTACATAGAGAAGGGTTCCTTCCATTTCGGACTCGAAATCCTGAACGGCTTTATCCGTTTCAATTTCTGCTAAAATATCGCCTTCTTTTACGGTGTCGCCTACTTTTTTATGCCATTTTGCCACTTTCCCTTCCGTCATTGTATCGGAAAGGCGCGGCATTGTAATTACTTCTGCCATAATTTATTTTAATTTGAAAATTTGGTAATCTGTCAATCTGAAAATTAAAAAAGGATGTACTGCATATCTCATTCCCAAATTTTCAGATTTCCAAACTGACTCATCATTTTTTTAGTTTTCTAATTTGTCTAGGAATGGGTAATCTTCCTGAGCATACACATACTCATAGATTTTTTCAGGATCCGGATAAGGTGAGTTTTCCATGAACTCGATGCATTCCTCAACAAAATCCTTTGATTTACTGTCCATGGCTTCCAGTTCTTCTTCGGTAGCCCACTTGTTTTCGAGGATTCTGTGTTTGATCAGTTCGATAGGATCATCATTTTTATGGATGGCCACTTCCTCTTTGGATCTGTATGGTTCGGCATCAGACATGGAGTGTCCTCTGAAACGGTAGGTCCTGGCTTCGATGAAAGTAGGCCCGTCTCCCCTTCTCGCTCTTTCAATAGCTTCGTAAGCAGCTTCCGCTACTTTTTCAGGATCCATCGCATCTACGGCAAGACAAGGCATTTCATATCCTAATCCTAATTTGTAGATATCCTCATGGTTGGCTGTTCTTTTTACGGAAGTTCCCATGGCGTACTGGTTATTTTCAACCACAAAGACCACCGGAAGCTTCCAGTTCATGGCCATGTTAAACGTTTCATGCAGCGAACCCTGTCTTGCAGCTCCGTCCCCGAAAAAACAGATGTTTACGGCCTTTCTGTCGAAATACTGGTCTGCAAAGGCAATACCGGCGCCCAAAGGGATCTGCCCTCCTACAATACCGTGCCCGCCGTAAAAACGGTGTTCCTTACTGAAAATGTGCATAGATCCGCCCATACCTCCGGACGTTCCCGTTGCTTTACCGCAAAGCTCGGCCATGATTCTTTTAGGATCCACTCCCATGGCCATCGGATGAATGTGGCATCTGTAAGCAGTAATCATACTGTCTTTGGTTAAGTCCATTGCATGGGTAAACCCGGCAGGAATGGCTTCCTGACCGTTGTACAAATGTAAAAAACCTCTGATTTTTTGTTTTAGATAGAGAGAACGGCATTTGTCTTCAAACCTTCTCCACATTGTCATATCTTCATACCACTTCAGGTATACCTCTTTAGAAAATTCTTTCATGTGTGAGCCTTTGCTTAATTATAATGAAATAGTTGAGCAAAATTATAAAAAAAACTTTGTTTTTATTGTATACCGGCCCATTGTTTTTTAGTTATAATATTATATTTACACCGTTAAACTTATTTATGGAAGAAAAAAAGCATTCATTTCTTTTCGGAGCCTCAAAATTCATCTCCGATTTATTCAACCCCCTTGTTTCCTTATGCCTCTTTTTTGTCTATACCAGCATCCGGTTATACTCATTTGAGGATGCGCTGATGCACTTCCTTCCCCTCCTGCTGCTCATCATCCTGCCTGTGGTCATCTGGATTACCTGGAATGTAAAAACGGGACGGTATACCAACATGGATGTTTCCAATCGGGTACAGCGCTTTTCCCTCTACTTTTTCATCACGGCCAGCGTACTGGTTTATATGGTTTTCAAGTATATCAGGAACGGCCAGGTGGATCTGGTTGTGCTTTTTATCCTGATCCTTCTGCTCACCATGCAGATCAGTAATTATTATATTAAAAGTTCAATGCATACGGCATTCAATGTTTTTGTAGCGGCGTTGTATTTTGCAACGGACCTTGGGTGGGGAATGGCATGGTCGGGGATCGCGGCTTTGGTAGGGCTTACGAGGGTTATCGTAGGAAGACATACCTCAAAAGAAGTATTCATGGGAGCCGGAATTGCAGTTGTGGTATCTTTTCTTTACCTTTATTGCCGTATACAATTTCAATCGTAGAACCCGCTATGAAAATCAACCACCTTACGCCTGCTGAAGAGAATTTAATGAGGCTGTTATGGAAGCTTCATTCCTTTTATCTGAAAGACGTTATGGAGCAGCACCCGGAACCGAAACCGCATCAGAACACCGTTTCCACCTATCTGAAAATCCTTACTGAGAAAGGTTACCTTTCCATACAAAAAGAAGGACGGATTTTTAAATACACGGCAACCGTACCGTTTGAGGACTACCGTACCTTCCTGCTGAAGGAACTGATCCGTCATTTTTTCAATGATTCAGGTGACGAGCTCCTGGGACTGCTGACCACAGAACAGATGATCTCAAGACAGGATGGAACCAAACCGGTCCAGGACTCTGACAGAAAGCCTGCCGAAACCAGAAAGCCTGAATTCGAATATGCTGAAGAAATCCTGAATCCGAAAAAGGAGAAAATCAGGAAACAGGAAAAGGAGAAAGGAAAAGAAAAGGATAAGGACAAGGACAAGGACAAAAAAAAGAAGAAGAAGAAAGAAAAATAAGAATGTACTTTTACATAAAATAAACTGGCTGCCCCGTTTGAGGCAGCCAGTTTATTTTATGTGGATTCAATAATATTCACTGGTTGTAAATATGTTACGTAAATATAAAGCGTAAAAGTGATCCAATATTTATAAGCAGAATTACCCTTTAAAGAAAGCAATACGATCATTTCCATAGAAGGCTGCTGACCGTTATTCTTTCAAAAGCAACTTTCCGCTTCCGGCTTCCTCCCAGGCTTTTTTTTAACCCGGCCGCAAATTCGCGTTTACGTTGAATGAGTAGGATCCATCAATAGCAGTATACATCCGGCTTTAGCCAAACCCTGTCCACATTCAGCTCATGCCGGATCACCAGGCATCCCGTCATAAATGGGCTGAAATCAATTCTATTAACCGTATACTCAAAAATGTATTACTAAATTATTTCAGGTACTTATCTGTTCTTAACAGGGTGCGCTTATTTTTCACTCCTTGTTACTGACAAGTATACGGCTGCTGACAAGTCTTCAATGCAATCCGGTTCATCTTTACTACTGGGCACAAGGATACCCTTTACTACATCAGCATGAATACTTCAGACAGGATTTTTCCGGCAAATCAGCAATTTCCTGCCTTTCGTCAAAGCATAAAAAAAGCGGCTCCCAAAGGAGCCGCTGTATTTTTACCAACGTTTTCCACCGCCGTTACCGCCACGGTCTCCACCGCTTCCGTAACCGCCGCTTCCACCTCTGTTGCTGCTACCTCCGTAACCGCCACTTCCGCTTCCGCCTCTGCTGTTACCTCCGTAACCGCTACCGCCTCTGTTTCCACCGCCAGTGTTACCACCGAAAGATCTTCTCGGCTTCTCTTCTCTTGGCTTAGCTTCTGAAACATTCAGGGTCTTTCCGTTGAAATCTTTCTGATTAAGAGCTTCAATAGCCTGCTGTCCTTCAGCATCTTCCATCTCAACAAAACCAAAACCTCTAGAACGGCCGGTTTCTTTGTCTGTGATGATCTTTACTGAAGAAACTTCTCCGAATTCTGAAAATAGATCCTGCAACTCATAATCTTTAGTTGCATAGTTGATGTTTGAAACAAAAATGTTCATCTGAATAAAAAATTAAAAATGTTATAAATGATTTGGTTTATAAAAGAAAAGCAACATATAGAATGAACAAATATTGATTCCAGATATAATACAGGTGCAAGATACGATTATTAATCTCATAACCAAGCTTTTCATGAATTTTTTTAAATAAAATTTTCAGTCATGCCGACTGTTTATTGAAAAGTATTGATTTATAGAGCTTAATCGATGAAAGATCGGTAATGGAGACGGATTTCTCGCGGCATGTCCTTTTGCTTTTTGAAGCGCCTCCATTTCCTGAAGTCAGTTATTAGTCTTAAATTTGTGATGAAAAAAAAATTTGTATGAATTACCATACCAGAAAATGGGTAAAACCTGAAGACCTGAACCCGAACCAATCCCTTTTCGGAGGGCGGCTGCTGCAGTGGATTGACGAAGAAGCGGCATTGTATGCGGTTATTCAACTGGAAAACAAGAAAGTGGTGACCAAGTTTATTTCAGAAATCAACTTCGTGAGTTCCGCCAAGCAGGGAGACATCATAGAAATCGGAATTGAAGTTTCCGCTTTCGGATCCACTTCGCTGACGCTCCGCTGTGACGTGCGTAATAAGATGACCCATCAGACCATTATTACCGTAGACCGGATTGTGATGGTGAACCTTGGGGAAGACGGAAATCCGGCAGCTCATGGGAAAACCAAGGTCGAGTTTGTAAAAGACCGGCTCGGCAACCAGAAGCCGTTATGAAAATTTTCATCAGGAATATGGTCTGCGGCAGATGTATTGCTGCGGTAGCAGGTATTTTCAGGGAAGAAGGAATAGAAACGGAAACCGTCAGGCTCGGAGAAGTGGAAACACGGGTTGACCTGACGGATTCCGAGCTCCGGCCCATTGACAGAAAGCTTGAAAATACCGGATTTGAACGGATTACGGACCAGGCACACCGGCTGACCGAAAAAGTAAAAACCTTGCTTATTGAAAAAATCAGCGGTCTTGACATCGAGGAAAATTTTATCCTTTCCGGGTTCCTGGGTTCGCACCTGCACAGAGATTATAGTTCGGTTTCCAAAACATTCTCCCAGAACGAACCGGTGACCCTGGAACAGTTTTTTATCCTTCAGAAAATTGAAAAGGTAAAGGAATTACTGCTTTACGACGAGCTTACAGTAACCGAAATTGCCGGTAAACTGGGTTACAGAAGTGTGCAGCATCTTTCCTCCCAGTTCCGGAGCACTACCGGGTCTACGCCTACCGAATTCAAAAAACTGAAAGTGCACAACCGGAAACCGCTGGACGGGGTTTGAGAATTCATGATGTTTAAGGTTGAAGAGTTTGAGGATATAGAAGTCTTAAAAATTTTCATTATCAGCGAAATTTGTGACGATTCTATTAAGCTGTAGAATTGTATTGATTAAGGATTCTCAACTTTTACATTCAAAAATTCAGAAAATCAAACTCTGATATACTCTGCCTCTACAACACTCAAACACTCCCACACTCCCACGTTCCAGCCCTCTACCTCTATAATCCTCCAACTCTCAATTCTCAGACAAAAAAACACCGGATTCCACACATATTATCCTTAAATTTATAACAGGCTTCCGGTTGTATGTCGGAAATTTGTA
>JAKOOI010000218.1 GCA_022701475.1 Weeksellaceae bacterium | reverse complement strand
CTGATAACGGCATAATTCTTTTCAACAAGCTTCAAGATAAAGCTTTCGATATAATTGTTGGCCCTTATGCCTTTATCACCTTTGGCCCAGGCGCCGCCATGGACATAGATGACCACCGGAAGTTTTTCCGCTGCTTTATTTTTCGGCCGGTAGAGATCCAGGGAAACCTGTTTTCCCAGGGTATTGCTTTTGTAAACGATATTTTCGGTAAGCGCCGTTCTTTCAGGGAGCAGCGTGCTGGGAGGAAGATGTTTTTCCAGCAGTTCCTGGGAGAATCCTGAAGTGAATGCCGTGAAGAGAAAAATAAAAAACAGGTTTAGAGAAAACCTGTATATCATAGTTTGATGAAGCTGTTTCATAAATGTAAATGCCGGTATGTAGGTTTGTACCACAGATGGCTTATCAAAAGTCTTACCAACGGATAAATATGCCGTACAGAAACCTGCTTTGCCGTTTACAGGACCAGCTCCCTGAATAAAGTGCCGAATGTTTTCTCAAGGTCCCTGGATTTTCCCGGATGCGGCCTGGATGTCTGTACCGATGCGCTTCTTACAGCCGTAAGCCAGCGGAACCGGTCGGGGATGTCGAGCAGGGCAATAGGACCGCCGTCTTTTTTTCCTTCGGCTACTTTCTTAAAGCTTTCCAGGTTGGCAATAACATCAGCGTAATCCAGCTTGCTGTGCATCAGCCGGAACTTATCGGGGCACAGATGGAATTCCACTTTGATAAATTTCTCTCTTTTAGAAAACATTACAAGGCCGATGTTGAAAAATTCTTCCCTTTCCACCTTCGGTACCAGACGGATTACTGCGTATTCGTAAATTTTATCCTCTTGCATTTTTGGCTTCATTTAAAAAGATTTCAGAATGTTCCAGTCTTGTTTTCAGGAAATTGAAGTAAATGTCCCGGATCTCATCGGGGGTTTCATCGGCATCTTCCCATTGCAGCCAGTCCTGCGGAATCAGATCAACGATTTTCCTGAAAGTACTTTCAGTCAGTACCTCTCTGGCAAACCGGTCGGCTTCATCAAGCCGTGCAGCCTGAGGCAGCAGGACATGATCTTTCACATATCTGAAAGGGGTTTTAGCCGCTGTGTCAAAATTCTGCCACGAATGGTGGAAATAAAAAGAAGCACCGTTGTCAATGATCCACAGTTCTTTATTCCACATCAGCATATTGGTGTTCTTAAAGGTACGGTCGATGTTCGTGATAAAGGCATCAAGCCAGACAATACGGGAGGCCAGTACAGGATCGACGGTGATGCCCGGGTCATAGGTGATCGAGCCGGAAAGATAATGCAGGCCCAGGTTCAGGCCTTCCGAATTCTTCAGCAGGTCCTGGATTTCCTCATCGGCTTCCGTTCTCCCGAAATCCACATCCAGGTTCGCAAACACAAGTTCCGGAATTTTCAGTCCTAAAGCTTCCGTAATCTTACCGCCCAGCAGTTCGGAGATCAGCATTTTTACTCCGTGGCCCGCACCGCGGAATTTGAGCACATATTTAAAATCATCGTCAGCTTCTGCCAAAGCAGGGAGCGAACCTCCCTCACGAAGCGGCAGGATATAACGCATTACCGTTACCGTTCTTACATCCAACATACAGCAAAAATAAGGTTTTCCTTTGTGTTTCATTCTATTTTTAATATTTTTAAAAGAGAATTGAGCTTTTGTGAAGCAATGTAATGGAATGGTGACGATAGATATTGAGTGGAAAGACATCGTAAAAAACCGATAGGGAACAATAAAAACGGAATAAAAAATAAATTATGGGAATTATAAAAGAACAGAATATCATTATTTCAAATCCGGAAACCAGGGATTTCCTGGCAGATGCATTTTATCCTGAAAACGGAAACCGGCTGCCGCTGGTTATTTTCGTTCACGGTTACAAAGGGTATAAAGACTGGGGCGCGTGGAACCTTATGGCAGAAAAGTTTGCTGAAGCAGGGTTTTTCTTTGTCAAATTTAATTTTTCCCATAACGGAACTACGGTTACCGATCCGCTGCATTTCGGAGATCTCGAAGCTTTCGGGAATAACAATTACTCCAAAGAACTTTCCGATCTGGGAGCGGTCATCGATCATTTTGCGGCCGATAATAAGATCGATACTGATAAAATCATCCTGATCGGCCACAGCAGGGGCGGCGGGATTTCTATTGTAAAAACCCATGAAGATGAAAGAATTCACGGACTGGTTACACTGGCCAGCGTTGATACCCTGGACCGCTTTCCCAAAGGCGAAGCTTTTGAGAACTGGAAAAAAGAAGGCGTATACTTTGTTGTAAACGGAAGAACAAAGCAGGAGATGCCGCATTATTACCAGTTTTACGAAGATTATGAGAATGACATGCACCGTTTTGATGTGGAACGGGCCACTGAAATGGCAAAAGCCCATTTCCTGATTATCCATGGCACACAGGATGAAAGCGTGCCGGCAAAGAATGCGGAGCATCTCCATCTGCTGCACCCGAATTCGGAACTGTTTTTAGTGGAAGGTGCAGACCATACTTTCGGCACCAGGGAACCGTGGGAAAGTGTTCAGCTGCCTGAAAACCTGGCTAAGGTGACAGGAAAATGCATTGGCTTCCTGAGAGAAAGAATGTAGCAAAAGAAAGCTGTGGTATTTTCTGTAAAATTTAAACAGAGTGTATTGAAAAAATTCATATCTTGGTGAAAAATAGTATTAACCTAAAATCCAAGTCATTATGAAATCATTACGCTTTGCTCAGAAACTAAACAGAAACGCTCAGAAAAACATTATGGGGCAGGGATCTTCCTCATGCCCGCCAACCGGATGCCACCTGTATTCCGTAAAAGACGGAAACGACCGGTGCTTCGTCCTGCCATGCCATACGGTTTACGGCGTGGTGAAGCTGGTAAACGGCGCTTACCAGTGTTGTTTCTAATGTAAAAAAGGCTGTTTCAGAAATCTGAAACAGCCTTTTTAAAATTTTACCTTTCGGTCAATTTTTCTTGGATACTTTGGGTCAGTAGGTGATTACCGCATTTTTTTTCACTGATTTCAAAAGGCTCATGAAGTTTTTTACGGTCATCATTTCCGTGCTGGGTATGAAGATCGTAGCTTTCTGGCCCTTATCGACGGAAACTTCCGAATAGGATTTCAGGGAATACATCTTTTTAAGGGTTTTGATATCATAGACTTCCATGAGCGCAAAAGTCTCATTTTTCTGATATTCATACTGATTGCCTAGGGCGCGGTCCAGTCCGTCCCGGACTTTGAAAGTAGAGATGCTGACAAGATAATCAAAATCAGTATCCGTTTTCAGAGCTTCCAGGTCCTCAGTCTGCGGATCAGCGGGAATAGGGCCCTTTATGATATCTCCCTGTTTTGCTGTTTCCATATTACAGGCCTTGTCATGACTCAGGTTCTGGAAGAGTTCCAGTGTTTTCCGTGCCATCATTTCTTTATGATGAGAATCGGCGGTGGTTTTGATGGTATTGATCAGCCATTTCTTGTCACCGGAAAATACCAGGGATTTGCTGTAAATGCCATAATCTTTGTGTACCGGATAGTAGCATGATTGTAAGACGATCAGTAAGAAAAGATAGGAAAAAGATTTTTTCATGATGCTGTTACCGAATCAACGCGTTCCATGCTTCGTCAATTTTATTTTCCCGCAATAATTCCTGAGCATCACGATGGATATGCTCACCGGAATGATACGTTCCTTCAGGCAGTATTTCCACATTGGCCAGCATGCCCAGATCGTTTCCGGTAAAAATGCGGCTGTACCTGATTTCTTCCGGCAACTGGTCGAAGCCGATACCTTTGGTAACGAGTGGTTTCGGGACCTCAAAAAGGTTGTTTTCATTGTTTCTTGAATACCAGTTGCTGCCGAGCCGGGCTACCATATCCAATTTTGCCTGGTCCAGGTTTCCGTTTTCATCCAGGTATTCTTCCCGGATATGGATTTTCTGCACTTCGCAGATCACCAGGTTTCCGGCACCGCCCTGATCGCCCAAAGATTTTACCTCAAGAACTTTACATTCAAAGTTCACCGGGCATTC
>JAKOOI010000289.1 GCA_022701475.1 Weeksellaceae bacterium | reverse complement strand
CGAGCTATGGGGAAGGGATCTCTGAAGAAGTCTATCATAAGACCGTTGCGCTGTTTGAAGAGCTGATGAAGCTGGTGCATCCGTTTCTTCCTTTCCAGTCAGAGGAAGTATGGCAGCTGATTTCGGAAAGGAAAACCGATGAAGCCCTGATTATCGCCCAGCAGAAAAAAGCGGAAGCCTTCGACGAGACCATCATTAAGAATTTTGAAACGGCAGCAGAGCTCATTTCCGGAGTACGGAATTACCGCCAGACCAAAGGGATTTCCCCAAGGGAAGCTGTTGAGATCTATACCAATGCATCCGGTTTCTCAAACGAAGCCGTTTTCAGGAAGCTGGCCAATGTATCGGAAATTCATTTCGGTGCAAAAACGGACAAGCCGAGCTTCACCTTCCTGGTAGGAACAACGGAAGTTTCCATTCCGCTGAGTGAAAACCTGGACCTGGGAGAGGAGAAAAAGAAAACGGAAGAAGAACTGAACTATCTGAAAGGTTTCCTGGTGTCTGTGGACAAAAAGCTTTCCAATGAGAAGTTTGTCGCCAATGCGAAACCGGAAATAGTAGAGGGAGAACGCAAAAAACAGAAAGACGCACAGGACAAAATCGCTATCCTGGAAGAAAAGCTGAAAAGCTTATAGCATCCGCTATTCCTGGGTTCTGATCACTGAACAATGATCATTGGAATAGATGAAAAATAAATGATTCATGAAAGAAGACTGGCTCAGCAAGTCTTCTTTTGTGGATATAACAGAAGATAACGCCGGTAAGAACAGCGGAAAACCGCTGAAAACCGAATGCTATAAAAGAAATCAGCAGTTGCTCCGTTATAAAAGCCGGAGCGCATCAGACATCCGGCGGCCGGATGTTGGAATAACTACAGAGACATGACACATTTAGAAAATATAAAAAAGCTGTTCTCCAGGAACTTTGTGGAAAGTCCGTTACTGGAAAGCTTTGAAGTAGGTAAGATCTATCTTGCAAGCGGCAGGCTGGTGGCCTGCGATCCTGTAATCACAAGTGATATGCAGCCGTTCAATACCGTATTTCCGAAAGGTGACTTTACAGTGCTGCTGCATAAAGAAAGGGAAAGCAACTGTGTAGCCTATGCGGAAATCGTTTTCAGTACTGCTGAAATCACCCGTTGGGAACTGGCTACCACCCAGGGACAGAATATCAAGGATCTTGCAGAAGGCGAGGTCTTCGGGTATCCTGCGGAAAGCGGAATGGGATGCTTTATGGATGCTGAAACCCAGCACAGCCTGAATGAACTTGAATATAAGCTTTACCAACGGAAAGGGGATGATTTCATGGGAATTTATGAAGAGTTTTTCCATGAACATTTCTTTGATGACGACGGTGCAATTGATCAGTATGCATTTTTAAAGCCTGCAGAGGATAAGCCTGGAACCATTTTTGCCTTTGAAACCGGATACGGTGAAGGGTTTTATGCAAGCTATATCGCTTTTGACAGAGCCGGTACTCCTGTAAAGGCGGTAACGGAATTTATTGAGATTAGTTAATAAACGTTAATTGTTTTTGAAACCTGTCTGCCGGATTATACATTTGTAATGATCTGATATCAAATAATAAACTAATATAAACACAATGAGATTTTCATCAGAACAGCCCAAGATTATTGTTGTAGGAAGCTCGTCGATTGATCTTGTCTTAGAAACGGAAAAAGTCCCGTGCGGAAACGAAACCGTGATTGCAAGCAACTCGGAAAGTTATTTTGGCGGAAAAGGTGCCAATCAGGCCGTAGGGACAGCCAGGCTGGGAGCCAGCGTATACTTTATAGGCTGTGTGGGGATGGATCCTCTCGGTCAGCAGATCATGCGGAACATGGTCGGCGAAAACGTAAATGTGGGTTTTGTCTTTGAAACCGACAGTGATGCTACAGGTACCGCGTATGTGACAACTTCGGAAGGAAATGCTGCCATAGTGGTGGTTCCTGCAGCTAATAATTATCTGAGCCTTGAGCACGTGGAAGCTGCCGATAAGTATTTCCATACGGCAGATCTGGTGCTGCTTCAGCTTGAGGTTTCCATGAAAGTAGTGGAGTATACCGTCAGTAAAGCTAAAAAGCATGGCAAAAAAGTAGGGCTCTACGCTTCTCCGGCGCAGCCTCTGAGTCGTGAAATACTGGAGAAAGTGGACTTTATTATTGTCAAGAGCAGTGAACTGCATATCGTTTTCGGGGAAGAGCAGCGGGAAGACATCCTTAAGAAATATGTCAACAAGCTGTTTGTCCGGGATGACGTCAATTCCACCGTATATTTTGACGGTACGGAAATGAAGTACTGCAGGAATGACAAGGATAAAACCGTGCATAAAATGGGAATGGGAGATGCCTTTACCACCGGCTTCTCCATCGCCTTATGCCATAACAACAGTATTGAAGACTGTGTGAAGTTCGGCAACGAAGTCTCAGCAAGGGTTTCCGGAAAAAAAGGCTCGCAGACCGGACTGCCGCGCGTATCCGACTTTATGTAAGCTATTTATGGCATACTGAAAAACCCTGATACAATAGATTATCCACTGTGAATTTTTCAATTTTACAGTGGATTTTTATTTAAGGATATGGAAAAACTGATGCTTGGCTGTACCGATGCCCGGATAACGGCCTATATTTTTTATCCTGAAAAAGATAATGAAAAGATCCTGCTGATCAATTCCGCAACCGGAGTAAAACAGCAGGTCTATTTTTCTTTTGCCCGGTACTTTGCGGAGAAAGGCTTTACTGTAATAACCTATGATTATCTCGGAATAGGGCTTTCAAAACCGGCTGACCTCAGAAACTGTGCTGCCTCGATGAAAACCTGGGGAACCGCAGATTACAGGGCGCTGACAGATTATATTAAAACGGCATTCCCGGAATACAGGAAATACTGCCTCGGACATTCTGTAGGAGCGCTGATCATGGGGATGAATAAAGATTCCCTTATCTTCAGGAAACTGATCTTTGTGGCTACCCAGGATGCATTCATCGGAAACCTGCCTGTGAGAGCAAAATGGGAGGCCTTCTTCGGATTCGGCATCCTTCAGCCTATTATTACTGCTGTTCTGGGCTATTTCCCGGCAAACCGGTTCGGACTGGGAGAAAGTCTTCCAAAAAATTGCGCATATGACTGGAGAACCTTAATTTTAAACAGCAAATCTACCAATGCCCTGCTGAAAGAGACCGGCGATTACGCTAAAGAGCTCACACAGAAAGCATTGGTAGTCTGGGCAGAAGATGATGGGTGGCTGACGGAAAAAGGGGTAAAGAGACTGTTGGAAACCACGTATCCATATCTGCATCCTGTATACAGGCTGATCCTGAAGAAGGAGTCGGATCAGCGCAATATCGGGCATGTCAACTTTTTCAGAAGCTATAACAAAAAACTCTGGGCCCTTATTTTAAATGAATTAAATTGACCAATGAATAATCTTATTGCAGACACTGCAGCATTTGTAAAAGAAAAACTGAGGGGGGCAGAAGCCGGGCACGACTGGTATCACATCGAAAGGGTATGGAAGCTGTCCGTAAGAATTGCGGAAAAGGAACCGTGTAACCGGGAAGTGGTGGAACTGGCCGCCCTGCTGCATGATATTGCCGATCCTAAATTCCATAACGGTGACGAAACACTCGCGCTTAAAGTTTCCCGGAAGTTCTTGGAAAGCCTTAATACTCAGGAAGAAGTTATAGAACAGGTAGTGTTTATCATTAAAAATATTTCTTTCAAAAACAGGCATGAAGCCCCGGGTAATCTTCCGGTAGAACTGAAGATCGTGCAGGATGCAGACCGTCTGGATGCCATCGGGGCCATCGGGATTGCCAGAACCTTCAATTTCGGAGGGTTCAGGAATAATCCTATGTACGACCCGGAAATCAGGCCGGACCTCGAAATGTCCAAAGAAGAATACAAAAAATCCAACGGAACCACCATTAACCATTTCTACGAAAAGCTGTTGCTTCTGAAAGACCTCATGAATACGGAACCGGGGAAAAAGATGGCAGAGGAAAGACATCAGTTTATGCTGACTTTCCTGAATGAGTTTTATAAAGAATGGAATGTAAGCTGATACCATACCGGGGCCTTCTGAGTAAATCGGATCAGGTAACTGCCGGCATATTCCGGTCAATTGGTAAAGTAATAGGTAGCAGGAAGCGGCTGCATGACCCTGGACCTGATCTCCGGAGCTGCCGGCCGGGGAAAACTTTCTTCTGAGGTATCCCTCTTCCTGTTTGTCAACCGGATTTCTGCTTCGGGTTCATATTAAAATAAGTATCTTTGTACTATGGTATTCACAGTTCTGGCTATCTTCTGGGCATCCGTTATCTCTTTATTCCTGTCGAAAGTAAAAAAAGGGAAAGGAGCGGAATGGGCTAAAATTTTCCGTATCGCAACGGTAGTTTTTTCCGTTTCTGTTTTTACGTACTGGTTCATAAAAAAAAGTGCGGTTGGAATTGTCCGGGATTCGGTCGCGTTGCAGGTCATCAATAAACTGCCGCAGCCGCTGGATTTTTATGTGGTGACCCTTAATGATGAAGAAGTCGGGAAAATAAATGAAACCAGGCATATCGGCAAGGTGCGTCCTGAATATTATCGCATCGAATACCTTAAGATGGACAAGTCCGACGAATACTGGATTGCCGGCTATCTCGGGAAAAAAAATCTGGTGTATTTTTCACAGCATTCGATTCCCAACAAAAATATAGATCAGATTATCGAGGTCAGGAACTATATCAATCAGAGCGTAAAGCTTTCCGATCTTGCCAAAAAGCAGATTGAGGAATACAGCTATGAGAATATGAAAACCGGGATCTGGATCACGCTGGATTTCCTGCTGCTTTTTCTTAATCTGGTGTTGCTGGTTAAAAGGAAATAAAAATCCGGCCTGATGATCAGGCCGGATTTTTGTGAATTAAATTTTTCCGGTGCAAAATTTTCATCAAGGATAATCCAGAATAAGCATGATCCTTTCCTTGCATTCTTCAGGACAATTCCTGATAATACGGTCTTTGTTCATCTTACTGATTTTTTTTGCCTCGAGCCATTCGGAATTTTCGGCTTCCAGATGTTCCTGATCAGAGATCCTTTTGATGGTCTCATTCTCATAAAAGACATAGGCGTCAGCCGGGGATCCGGCTGAGATACTGATTGTACAAATTTCTTTTTCCATTTTGTTTATTTAAGAAGGGCCTGGGCCCGTTATTCATCACAGTTACTGATGCTTCTAAAATACTGATTTTTTCAATAGATAGTGATATTTTGAAAGTAATTCAGTCTTATGGCTTAGAAAATGAATTATATTTTGCCATAAAGATTTATGGATATGTGGTATGTCACATATCCTTATTCAGTATTGAAAAATAATTAATCCCTAAAACAGCGATCCTGTGCCTTCCGTTGCCATTTTTGGGGAGTGAAGGTCCGTTTTCCATGCAATATTGATGTTGCGGATGAAATAATCAAAAAGAAGGGGAGAATCAGCTTCGATATCCTGATGGATGAAAAAGCTGAGGTTCCGGAGACCCTGCTCTTTCCACAAGGTCAGCCGCCTGACCCAGTCATCAAGCCTCTTGTAATCGGTTTCATTATTGGCGGCCACATACCGGATAAAGGTTTCCGGTGTAGTGAGGCGCATATGAAGCACATCCCGCCTGCCCGCCGTATCTGTAAGGATCATGGTGATATGATGCTGTTCAAAAAGCCGGGCCGCTCTGTTGAACACCTCTGCATCGGCAAACCATTCTTCATTTCTGAGTTCTATGGCCAGCGGAATCTCTGCCGGCCAGTCCCTTACAAATTTTTCCAGTCGCGCATAATCCTGAGGCCTGAAGTTATCATGAAGCTGGAGAAAGACCGTTCCGAGCTGTTCCCCGAAATTCATAACGGAAGTCACAAACTGGGTCACCGCATCCGTAACGTCAACCAGTCTCCTGAAATGGGAAATGGTATTCGGGACTTTCGGAAAAAAAGTGAAGCCCGGAGGCGTTTTGTTTTTCCAGGTCTGTACCTGCTCGGGAGAAGGCATTCCGTAAAATGTGGCATTCAGCTCGATCGAATTGAACTGGGTGGCATAATACTTCAGCTCATCTTTCGTGCCTTTGGGATAAAATGCCTTCAGGTCGGACCGGGTCCATTTCGAACATCCCACAGAGATTCTTCCCAGGCCCTCTGTATTTTGCCTGAGTGTATTTTCCGTATCCGGATGGTCGCCCGGCAGGGTAAAATCGATAAGGGAAGAATCTTCCAGTTTTCCGAATTTCATAGCTGGTTTTTTGTGATGTTCTTTTAACAAATATAAGACCAAATACATAAAATATCCCCGCCTGTCCGTTAACGGTGGCCTCCGGGGCCATCAGTCATCCTGCTCCAGTTCAAAAATATTTTCCACTTTTTTATTGAAATATCTTGCGATCTTGAGTGCCAGAACGGTAGAAGGTACATATTTTCCCGCTTCCATAGCATTGATGGTCTGTCTTGAAACCCCTATGGCCCGGGCCAGCTCTTCCTGGGTAATGCTTTTTACCGCTCTCTCAATTTTAAGGGTGTTTTTCATCTTTTCAGCAGCAGGTAATTAAATCTGAATATGTAAAGCACCAGTGGCAGGAACAGGGTGATGATCATAATGCTGAAGAAAAAGTATCCGAATACCGTGACCAGCAGCAGGAGAACGATAGAATAGGTAACGATAAGGCTCCAGAAAACAGATTTCAGACGCAGGCTTGCAATATACTCGTCTTCAATGCTCTCCCTGGAACATCCTGTAAGAAGTCCGCCGATGATGATGAGGATGCCGAAAAGATTCGGGAAAACGGCAATTTCCGCAGAGACAAAAATTCCCGTTTCTTCACTGCTCAGCGGAAATCCGGAATTGTAGAAGACGGGTAATGAAATTTCAGGGAAACTGACAAGGCGGGTAAGGGAGAGGATACCCAATAGTAATGAAGGGATAAAAATGAACCAGCCTGTTCTTTTGAAAGAATGAGGTAAAAGTGATAACGTTTTCATTGGCAGAATTTTTTTTATGATTCAAATGTAGTAAATGTTTTACAAAATGTAAAATATACTTTACTTTTTAGTCGTTAAAAAAGCCACAATATAAAAATTGTGGCCTTTGTAAGTATTTTAACTCAGGTTATGCTTCACACGCAGTGCATGTCACGAAGTTCACCATCATTTCCTTCGAAACGGAAGAGCTTCTCTGGTAATACAGGGTTTTCACTCCTTTTTTCCAGGCTTCGATATAAAGGTAATTTACATCTTTTACCGGCATCGTAGAAGGGATCTGCAGGTTCAGCGACTGTGCCTGATCAATATACTGCTGTCTCTGGGCAGCCTGGGAAATAATTTCCATCGGGGAAATTTCCTTGAAGGTCTTGAATACCGCTTTCTCTTCTTCGGTAAGTTCTTGCAGGTGCTGTACGGAACCGTGGTTCAGCATGATGGTTCTCCAGGTCTCTTCATTATCAAGTCCTTTCTGCTCAAGGAGCTTTGCCAGGTATTTATTCTTGCGCATAAAGTTTCCTTTGGCAAGTCCGGCCTTGTAGTAATTGGAAGCAAACGGCTCGATTCCCGGCGAAGTCTGTCCTAAAATGGCGGAACTTGAAGTGGTAGGGGCAATAGCCATTACCGTGGTGTTTCTCATTCCGTATCCTTTCAGCAGTTCCGGTTCACCGTAGATATTCGCCAGTTCTCTCGATGCGATATCCGCCTGGGTTCTGATGTGTTTGAAAGCCCTTGCATTGAACTGTGTAGCTTCAAAGCTCTCAAAAGGGATCATGTTCTTCTGCAGGTAAGAGTGGTAACCCAGAACGCCCAGCCCTAGTGCGCGGTGACGCATGGCAAAGTCCCTCGCTCCCTGAAGATAATAGTTGCCTTCTGTTTTCTCGATAAATTCAGACAGAACGGCATCAAGGAAATAAATCGCAAGCTGTACGGCATTCGTATCTTTCCATTCATCGTACAGTTCCAGGTTCATAGAAGACAGGCAGCAGATGAAAGATTCCTGTCTTGTGGACGGAAGCATAATTTCAGAACACAGGTTACTGGCATTGATCGTTAATCCGAGGTCCTTATATACCTGAGGCTTGTTCCGGTTTACGTTATCGGTAAAGAAAATATACGGAAGGCCTTTCTGCTGGCGGCTTTCCAGTACCCTTGCCCAGATCTTACGTTTGTCTGCATCACCGTCAATCATGTCCTGCATCCAGTAATCCGGTACGCAGATTCCGGTAAACAGGTTCTGGATCGGGCTTCCGATATCCTTGATGGATAAAAATTCTTCAATATCGCCGTGGTCAACGTCAAGATAAGCTGCAAAAGCGCCTCTTCTTACGCCGCCCTGGGAAACGACATCCATGGAGGTGTCAAACAGTTTCATGAACGAAACCGCTCCTGAAGATTTTCCGTTATCGGTTACGGCAGTTCCCCTGTTGCGGAGTTCCCCGAAATACCCGGAAGTTCCGCCCCCGATTTTCGTCTGCATAATCACCTCACCCATTTTGTGCGTGATGCCTTCGATGCTGTCCGGGATATGGACGTTGAAGCAGGAAATAGGAAGCCCTCTCTGGGTTCCCATATTGGCCCATACCGGAGATGAGAAGCTGATCCATCCTTTCATGATCATCTCCTTAAAGGCAGGCTGAAGCTCAGGTTTATACAGTTTTTTTGCTGCAGCCGTGGTAATCCTGTTGATCGCGCCGTCTACCGTTTCTCCTTTCAGCAGGTAACCTCTGTTCAGCATTTGCTCAGATTCTTCGTTGAGCCACCAGATATTGTTGTCTTGTTCTTCCATTTCTTATAGTGTGCAATGTATCAGGTACATTCTTTTGTTATTTTTTAGGAGCAGAAAATAAGGTCTTTCTTCTCACCGGTCTGCCTGCTTTCCGCTGTATCTTTTTTGTGATGGCGGACCACAGGGCTTTATCATTTTCATCTTTATGCCTTCGCCGTCACAAAAAAGGATGCCGCTGCAATCAGGGTTAAGACAGCCTTTTGTTTCTTCTTACCTCCGGATTTACTGATAATCACAGGATCCCGCAGGGTGATGCTTAGAAAAGATCGTTCGCCGTAATGCTCTTATCGTGCTTGGTATAGTCCACCGGTCTTTTGGCAAAGAAATCATCCATGGAGTTGGCGAAAACTTCCTCTTCAAACCATTTCATCGGGCTGTACTGTTCTGCAGAGATGTTATAGCGTTTTTCCATATTGATCTTCTCCAGGCTGTCATCAACACGGTATTTCATGAAGTTGATCAGGTCCTGTCTGGAGAATTTGTCCAGTTCGCCCAGTTCGAAAATCCAGTCCAGGATTTCACCTTCCAGCTCGATAGACTGGTCCACCAGGGTGTAAATATCTTCGATATCGGAATCCGTTAAAAGGTCCGGCTGCTCTTCACGGATCTTATTGATCAGGTAAATCCCGCCATTGGCGTGGATCTGCTCATCAATGGAAGTCCAGGCAATGATATTGGAAACATTCTTCATAAAACCTTTAAACCGGGTAAATGATAAAATAATGGCAAACTGGGAAAACAGGGATACGTTTTCAATCAGGATACTGAACAGCAACAGAGAAGAAACATACTCCTTCGGGGTTGCAGAATTGGCATGCTTCAGGACATTGGATAAAAACTCAATCCTCTTTTTCAGGGCCGGAACTTCCACCACATGAAGAAATTCCTCATTGTAGCCCAACACTTCCAGCAGCCTTGAATAAGCCTCCGAATGACGGAACTCGCATTCTGCAAAAGTGGCTCCCAAACCGTTCAGCTCAGGTTTCGGCAGATGGTGATACAGGTTCCCCCAAAATGATTTTACCGAAACTTCAATCTGGGCAATTGCCAGAAGTGCATTTTTTACCGCATTCTTCTCATGCGGCTCCAGCTGCGACTGAAAGTCCTGGACATCGGCCGTAAAATCCACTTCCGAATGTACCCAGAACGATTTGTTAATGGCCTCCGTAAACTGAAGGACTTCAGGATATTCAAATGGCTTATAACTTACTCTCTTATCAAAAATTCCCATATCTAGACGGTCTTAAAAATTAAAATGATGTATCCGATGAATACGTTAAAAAGATTCAACAGTCTGATCTTTTACGCCTTACGGATCGGTTGTCCGGTTCCGGAAGACGGTGTTTTGTACCTCGCTGCGCATCTACAAAGTTAGAAAACAGGAACTGTATTTGAAAGAGGAAAAGATTAAATGACTGAATTTTAACCCTAAAAGTTTTCCACATTTACATGAACACCGCTCAGATACCGACCTACACGCGATTGTCATCAAAAAATACCGGTTATCAGGAGTTGTGAATTAAACATTTATTTACAATAGTATTAAGATCAGTAATTTAGGTGTTAAACAACGCTGTATGCAAAGAAATTTTAATTCCTGTAACAAAACGCAGAAACCGTCTACTTATTATCCGTAACATCATATATCTTTAATCATGCTGGCAATTCAGGATTTGCACAAATCATACGATACGGGGAAAAGCAAGCTTCATGTACTGAAGGGAATCAACCTGAATATTTCCGAAGGTGAATTTGTTTCGATCATGGGAAGCTCCGGCTCCGGGAAATCCACGCTGCTGAACATCATCGGCATCCTGGATGAAAAAGATTCAGGGATCTATGAGCTGGACGGCGTTCCGATTGAGCATCTTTCCGAAGTGAAATCCGCGGAATACAGGAGCAAATTCCTGGGATTCATCTTCCAGTCCTTCAACCTGATCGGGTATAAAACGGCACTGGATAATGTTGCCCTTCCGCTCTATTACCAGAATGTGCCCCGTAAAGAGCGTGAAAAAAAAGCCATGGAATATCTCGAAAAAGTAGGGCTTGCCCAATGGGCCGGCCACCTTCCCAACGAGCTTTCCGGAGGCCAGAAACAACGGGTGGCCATTGCCCGCGCCCTCATCACCGATCCGAAAGTGGTGCTGGCGGATGAACCGACGGGCGCCCTGGATTCCAAAACCACACACGACATCATGAAGCTGCTGCAGGACATCAACAATGAAGGAAAAACCATTATTGTGGTAACCCATGAACCGGATGTGGCGGCACAGACCAAAAGGAATGTCGTCCTCCGCGACGGGATCATCGAAAGCGATGCGTTTATCAGCCAGCTGGTGCTGTGAGAGGTGAATCGTGAATTGCGCTCTCCGGATGAATATAGAAGCCACTGATACAGGTGCGGGACACGAGCGTGACGCTCGCGCCAGCGTGTTGGGTAAATGGTGAATTTTGATTTTCGGGTGACTATAGAAACGAATCATGCAGATGGGGGACACGGGCGTGACGCTTGTGCCGGCATGGAGACAAAAACAGAAGAAAAGGAAGTATAAACACAGAGAATATAAACCAGCGGAAAAAGGTGAGGACTTCCTCAGCCGGCATCCCGCTTCAAACTTAAACATATGTTCGATCTCGATCGTTGGCAGGAAATATTCAGTTCCATCCGCAGCAATGTGCTGAGGACGGTACTCTCTGGCTTTACCGTGGCACTGGGATTATTTATCTTTATCGTGCTCTTCGGTATCGGCACAGGGCTGCAGAATGCTTTTACACAGGGTTTTGCACAGGATGCCCAGAACCTGATCTCCATTTTTACAGGCAAAACTACCGTGGCCTACAAAGGGCTGCAGTCTGACCGCCTGGTAACGCTGAATAATGAGGATTATGACTTTCTGGTGGATGTGGATAAACAGAAAGTGGGGAATTCAACTCCCCGGTATACCTCCAGCATGCTGGTGAAATACGGGAAAGAAAGCGGAAATTACCAGATCAACGGGGCCGGCACAGGTGAACAATATATTGAAAACCGGAAAGTCCTTGAAGGGCGGTACCTCTCGCCGGGAGACCTGGAGCGAAAACAGAATGTAGCCGTCATCGGAAGAATGGTACAGCGCGACCTCATCAAGAACGGAAGCCCGATCGGAAAAGAGCTTGACATCAACGGAATGATGTTCAAAGTCGTCGGCGTATTCTCTGACGATGGCGGTGACCGGGACGAGCGGCACATCACCGTACCTATCTCCACACTGCAGCAGATGAAGAAAGGTTCCGATACCATCAGTACCGTATACATTGCCTACGATCAAAAGCTGGATCCCCAGCAGGCCATTGCCTATGGTGACAAACTCAAAGAAAGACTGAAATCCCGTAAAAATGTTTCGCCTGACGATGAAAACGGAGTCAGGGTCTGGAACAATGCCCAGAATATGAACGATACGTTTACCTTCATGGCTGTACTGACTGCCATTGTAGCATTCATCGGTATGGGAACGCTGCTGGCAGGAATTATCGGGATCAGCAACATCATGGTCTATATCGTAAAGGAAAGAACAAAGGAAATTGGAGTCAGGAAAGCGATTGGTGCCAAACCGCGGAGCATTGTTGCCCTGATTGTACAGGAAAGCGTTGTTATTACCGTAATTTCAGGGTTTATAGGCGTAGGGCTGGGAGTACTGGCGCTGCACCTGATCGGCGACAGCCTGGAAGAATATTTTATCAAAGATCCGAGCGTGGGCTGGGGAACCATCCTGATGGCCTTCATTGCACTGGTTTTCTCAGGACTGATTGCCGGATTTGTCCCGGCGTACAGGGCATCGAAGATCAAACCGATTGAGGCACTGAGAACGGAATGATGATCGGTGAATGGTGAATGGTGAATGGTGAATTTCGCTCCGCGAGTGAATTTTGCGGTGCAAGTGAATTTTTAGAATAATGTCAAGAAATTGACCATTGACAGTATAGAGTGAGTGGTGAATTTCGCTCCGCGAGTGAATTTTACAGTGCAAGTGAATTTTAGGATGTATTAAAATTGACCATTGAAAATATTTAAACAAACTGACAGTTTAAAATGAACATTTTACTTAAAAAAGATACCTGGCAGGAAATTTATTATTCACTGAAGAATAATAAGCTCCGGACCTTCCTTACCATGATCGGGGTAGGGTGGGGAATGTTCCTGTATGTAAGCCTGCTGGGAGCCGCCAAAGG
>JAKOOI010000166.1 GCA_022701475.1 Weeksellaceae bacterium | reverse complement strand
GTGTTGGTAAGAGTTCCTTTTGACAGGTAGAAATTTATTTTCCGGGCTTCTTTCGGAGGGTAAGCGGCAAATTCCTTCCATTGTTTGGCTCCGGTGTCATACATCAATGCTTCCGGCAGTCCGGCATCCTTTTTTGTATCCCCTTTCAGGTAATGGTTGAAAAATTTAGTCTCGATATTTTTCTGATAGTAGGTGGCAATGCTGTCGCCGAAATAGATCTGGTTATGGAAGTGCTTTCCCTGTTCATACGACCATGCCCCGTGCGAGAAAGGCCCCATCACGATGGTGTTCTTGGCTTTCGGACTTGTTTTTTCAATGGTTTTGTAAATGTTCAGCGGACCGGACAGATCTTCGGCATCGAACCATCCGCCTACGGTCATTACGGCGTGGTTCACGTTTTTAAGATGGGGAAGGAGGCTTCTTTTCTGCCAGAACTCATCATAATCCGGATGGTTCATAATCTCGGTCATAAAGAAATTGTCTTTGTAATATTTTTCGTAGCCGTCTTTCAGGGTTCCCATATCACGGTAGAACTTCAGTCCGTCTTCGGAAGTCGCTTTGATCATGGAATCATTGTACCAGGCTTTGTTCTCAGGTTTCGTTTTCTGCACTCCGAAAACGGGGAAAGTCCTGAAATAGCCCAGCATTACTTTTCCGTTATGCAGGAAATCGTCATTCCAGAAATCGGAAATCGGGGCCTGCGGAGAGGAAGCAACCAATGCCGGATGCTGTGACAGAACGCCGACGGCAGTATAGAAACCGGGATAGGACGTTCCGTACTGCCCCACCTTTCCGTTGTTGTCTTTAATGTTTTTCAGCAGGTAGTCAATGGTATCATAGGTATCGGTACTTTCATCCACATCTTTTTTGGTCTTGTGGTCCACCTGCGGGGTCATGTTGGTAAAAGTGCCTTCGCTCATATACCTTCCGCGGACATCCTGGAAAACGAAGATGTATTTGTCCTTCATCAGATAAGAGTTCGGACCCAGTTTCGTTTTATACTCATTCTCACCGTAAGGCGCAATGCTGTAGCAGGTTCTCTGCATCAGGAAAGGGTATTTGTTTCTATTTGAAATGTCTTTCGGGATGTATACGGCGGTAAAAAGCTTTGTACCGTCACGCATCGGGATATAAAATTCCTTTTTGGTGAAATTGTCCTTTACAAAAGTATCGGGTTGCTGCCGGGTCTGCGCATTCCCGAAAAAGAACAGCAGAATCAGTAAAAATGAATATCGGAAGTTCATAGATGAAATTTTGGGCTAATTTAATGATTAAATGCTTCCGGAGGGTATGCTTTGGAAAATCAAAGGCCGGGAAATATAAAAACCGGAGTTTATTCTGAACGGTTTTAGCTGTAATCATCTGCCGGTGCGGGCACTGTACCGGCTTTCAATTCAGGTATCAGTAAACCGGGCAGATGTCCCCATCAGCAGGTCAGTCAGAAAAATGGCCGGAACTGAGTCCGGCCAAAGGGTGTGATATTTAGTTTTGTGTTTTCTTTCCTGCAAATTTATTCAGCTTCATGGTGAGGGAGAACATCACGTACCGTTTCAGGATGAGGTCGTCCCGGTCTTCAAAATAGGTGTTGGTAATGGTTCTTCTTACACTTTGGTTCTGGTTCAGGACGTCATAGACCTTCACTTTTGCCGTCAGCTGTTTATTGAAGAATGAATATCCCACACTGGTATTCCAGAAATAGAAATCCTTTTTGAATCCTGCTGCAATACTGGAGTTGGTATTGTATTCGAAGTCATTCCCCAGGATGAGCCTGCTGCCGGACAGGTAATTGGTCATTTCCAGCCGCAGGGTCTGGTAACTGTTTTTCACCCGGTCTACATTATAGTTATCATAGTTGGAAAAATTATACGAAACAGAATAGGAAGGTTTTATGATGATTTTATCTTTGAGTTCGTACGTAAAGTTCAGTCCGGGGTTCAGATTGAAGGAACTGCTGGAAAATTCCTGTCCGTCAATCAGTCCCCTGGTGAAATTATAGAACATATTGAATTTCGGGCTGACGCTGAGTTTATGAACTTCCTTCCATTTAAAGGTTTTGCTGAAGCTTCCGCCCAGGTTCAGGTTTTTGTTTCCGTTAGCATTGGCGTAAGTGATGCGCTGCCGTCCCGATTCGTCAAAATAAGAGGCATTGATGATGTCATTGGCCTTGTATGTAAAACCGGCATTGATATAGTAGCTGGTATTTTTTATCCTGTTGAAATTATTCAGGTAAAGATAGGTCATATTGTTCCATGCATTCTTCAGTTCCGGATTTCCCTGATACGTAACCAACGGGTTTGAAAAATCCAGGTACGGAGACAGTTGTTCTGCGGTAGGAATCGTAACATCTGAAAAATGGTAGAGGCTCACACTGTTGCTTTCTGAAAGCTGGTACCGGAGTCCGGTATTGTAAGTGGGAAGGACAAAATTTTTCTGCAGGCCGTATTCCTGTCCGGTAAAAGCTGAGTGCACAGCCATATCGGTAATTTCAGCATTGAAGGAACCCCACGCGCTTATTTTTTTCTTATTCAGCTCGAAAGACAGTTCCGGGGAAATTTTGTTGATGCGCTGGTTCATCCTGTTGGAAAGAACGGAATTATAGCGGGTATAGCTTCCGGTATCGTCGTCATAATCATTCACCTCCCTTTCATTCCAGGTAGCGGCAGCTTCGTAATTCATACTGAGACTGATGTTGAGGGAATCTGAAACAGGTTCCGTATAGCCTGCACTGAAGCGGTAGGAGTCGTTCCGGTTTTTATTCCGGATGATCTGGTTCCTGTCATCGCTGGTATTGGGTCCCTGATAAAAAAGGTTGCGGGATCGGTTCAGGGTATTATTTTTAGCGTCACCGATCTCACTGTTTAAATTTACCGATATCCTCCTCCCTTTTTTGCTGAATTTTTTGGAAAAGTAAATATTGGGACTAAAGGAATTGCTCTCCGAATCGGTACGGGTGTAAGCATTGCTTTCATTGGCCAGCAGATTATTCCTGAAGGTAGCGGAGCCGGACCGGTTGTCGTCGAATCCTTCCGTTCTTGAGAAAGAAGGTGAAAAATAGACGCTGGTAAGCGAGTCCAGGTTTATCCTTGCTGCGAGATCAACATTATATTGCCGGGATTCATTTTCGCCTTCGTTTTCAGAATTTGTTTTCAGGACATCATCTGTCAGAAAAGTAGTCCTTGAGACTTTGGACCGGGTTTTCAGGTTATTGTCCAGGTGGATCAGGCTGAGGTTTTCCAGGTCTGCCTGCTTTCCGAACTGATCACTGTAATTGAGCCCGATGGTGGCAGACCGCTGAATACCCTTCGGGTTTCCGCCCTGTACGTAATAGGTGCTGTTTCCGCTTCTCACAACGCGGGAACCCTGCATGAGCCAGGAATTCCGGCCCCTTCCCATACTGTCGAAGATCTCATCATTGGAAAATCCCTGGGAATTGATATTGTTGGAAGAAGCCAGAAGGCTGATCTTGGTATCATTTTTAAAATAGCTCAGCAGTCCGCTGGTTTCATACCGCTTATCCGAACCGTATCCGAGCGTCAGCCTGGACAGCAGGCCTTTGTTTTTCTTTTCGTCGATATTGAAGTTGATGGTGGCATTATTGGATGTTGCCGTTTTTCCGTTCAGTTCTTCTTCCTTGGTTTTGGTGGTAGTAAACTGTATGCTTTTGATGATGTCGGCGGGCAGGTTCTGCAGGGCTACTTTCCCGTCTTTGTCAAAAAAGGGTTTCCCGTTCACCAGGATCTGGTCGGCTTCCTTTCCGTTTACCGTTATTTTTCCTTCATTGCTGATTTCCACGCCCGGAATCTGTTTCAGCAGCTCCTCAATTTTGCTGTCAGGGCGCACTTTGATAGCGGAGGCATTGAATTCAATGGTATCCTTCTTAATCTTCACCGGCGAGGCGGTCAGTTTTACTTCTTCAATATCGGTTACGGAATTTTTTTCGAGCTCGATATCGCCTATGGACAGAGGGCCATTGATTTTATCCAGGCGTTTTGAGTAGGAAATCAGCTTATCGGCATCTGCTTTCAGGATGCTGGGTTCGTTTACTTCATCGGTCTTCAATGAAAAACGGCCTTCGCGGTTGGTAGATGTGTAATTAATAATGGAAGAATCCTTTTCCCTGAGCAGGTAAACCGTGGCATTTTCTACCGGTTTTTTTTCAAAATTTATAATTTTGCCGTCAATGGCCGGTTTTTGCGCACTTAGGAATAGGAAATTAAAAAACAAAGTGAGCAGCAGCAGCAGTTTATTCATGTTCAGATGGTTATTGGTGCTGCAAAATTAGAAAAAAAAGAAGATCATGAAACAGGCTGTGAAGTTAAAGAGCGTTAATGTTTAAAGGGAATTTTTCAATAAGTGTTAATAAAAACGAATCCGTCTCACAACTGAGGCGGATTTTTTTGTATATGACTGTAAGAATTAGTAAATTTATATTTGATATTCAGGTATTTGTTTATGAATTTCAGATATTACAATCAGAATCAGACCGTGTTGTTTCCGTACAGTTTTGATGATTTGATTCCGGAGAATCATCCGGTACGGATTGTGAACAGCATTTTAGAAAGAATAAATATTGCCCCCCTTCTAAAGGCGTACAGCAAAGAAGGCAATCCCAGCTATCATCCTGTAATGATGCTCAAAGTCATGGTTTTTGCCTATATGAACAATGTTTACTCTTCACGGAAAATAGAAAAAGCCCTTCGGGAGAACATCAACTTTATGTGGCTCTCCAATATGAGCATCGTGGATCATAATACCATAAACCGTTTTCGGACCCATAAGCTGGAAGCCGCCTTTAAGGATATTTTTTCGCAGGTTGTGTTGCTTCTGGCAGAAGAAGGCCTGATAAGCCTGAAGCAGGTTTTTGTGGACGGGACCAAAATCGAAGCCCAGGCTAACCGCTACACTTTTGTCTGGGCAAATTCCATTAAGACCAATAAGGAGAAGATGCTGCGCCA
>JAKOOI010000067.1 GCA_022701475.1 Weeksellaceae bacterium | reverse complement strand
CTTCAAAATCCAGCAGGGTTTCCACTTCCTGTCCTTCTTTAAAATGTTTGATGCTGAAATTATGATCCCAGGTCAGGGTGTTCTTTCCCAGCTTCTTATCATAATTGAAATAGGCATTGAAGTCATTGTTATACAGACGTCTCTTGTTGGAAGTCAGGTAAAAGGATTGCTGCTGATCAGTATCTGTGTTAAAAATACGGGTCGGAACCAGGTAATGCCCGTTGTTGTCCGGTGCGTTACTCCCGTCAAATCCGAACTGGACGGTGGAAAGGCTGTCTGCCGCATACTGCCCGGAAAAATTGTAGCTGTGCTGTTCGTGGGCGTTTGTTTTCCTCACCATATCGCTTTCCCAGCGGGTTTTATCCTGGTCAAATGTCACAACGTCAAAGTTGTAGCGCACAAAATCGCCGGTGGAGAAGCTGTAATTTCCCGTCAGCTGCCATTTATCCGTATTGTACGACTGGGAAGTCCCTATAAGGCCTCTGGCATAAGTAGCCTGGGTATACCGGGTAGAAATCCTTCCTTTATAGCCGGAAAGTACGTTCTGCTTCATTTTGATATTGATGACGGCACTGCCCTGCGCCTCATATTTTGCCGGCGGATTGGTAATGACTTCCACGGAAGAGACATTGTTTCCATCGGTATTTTCGAGCAGCTGCTTCAGCTGTTCGCGGGTCATCAGCGTTTTCCGGTCGTTGATGGTAACAATAATCTGTGAATTCCCGCGTACGCTCAGTTCTTCGTTCTTCATCACGACATTCGGCGTGCTCTTCAGGATTTCCCAGGCATTGAGATTCTGCAAAGGCGTTTTATCAACCGTGAATTCCAGCCGGTCGATTTTCCTTTTCAGTACCGGCTTTCTGGCTGTTACCGTTACCTTTTCGATATCCTTCACCGAATCTTTTTTCAGGATAATCTGTAAAGGTTCGCTGTTTTCCAGGATGATCTCATATTCCCGGTACCCGGTTTTGCTGATGTTCAGGGCGACAGGGAAACGAAAGGTTCCTTCAAGATTAAAATTTCCCTGCGAATCCGAGTGAACGGCTGTTCCGGCTCCTCCGGTTGTAATGGCAGCTCCGGAGACTGGTTCCCGGTTCTCATTTTCCAGATGCCCTTTGATGAGCTGGCTCCATAAAAAAACGGGGATCATAAGCAGGACAGCGGTAAAGGCTTTCGGTATTGATGTTTTCACTTTCAGTAATTTTCTTCAAAATTGAGAGGAAACACGGGAAAGTTTTGTTAATGAACGGTTAATGCAAGGTTAATGATCATTTTAAAAGAAAATTGATTGTATTTTTGAATGATGATGATGATGTCGCGGATTTTAAATCCGCGACGTCAATCCGCGACATCCATCCGCGACATCCATCTGAGATATTGATATCATGAACCGTAAGAGAAATGCTACCGTTATTCTGTTCACCTTAAGCCTGCTGGTACTGGTTGTGCTGCAAGGCTACTATCTGTACAATTCCTACCGGCTGGAAGAGAAGGAGCTCAACAGGCAGGCGAAGATCATTGCAGAAAAAACCCAGCAGATGATAGAAGATTCCGAAACGGCCATCAGTGAAGATAAGCTGGTGGGCGATTTTGAGAAGCTGAAAAAAGGAATTACCATCCAGAAAGAAAAGATTACCCATCCGGAAAAACTGTACCGTTCGGAAGCAGCCTACAGCAGAAAACTGGAAGAGCTGCTGAAGCGGAATACCGGAAATTCCGGCTTTCAGATTGCCATGCGGAACGAGATATATTCGGTATTCGATGACATCCGGAAACAGGAGCTGCTGCCGGAAAAGCGTTCGATTGTCCTGTATCAGACCATAAGAAAAATGGAACAGCCGATGGTGGTACAGGAGGGAAAATGGACGAGCCGCCAGACCAGTAATGATACAGACCGGAACGTGAATGAAAAGAATGATTATCTTGTCAAGTCAAAACTCACATTCCAGCTGCTCAATATCCGGAGCCTGGTGTTCAAAAAGATCATTCCGCTGATCATGATCAGCCTGCTGATCATCATCCTGATTATTATCCTTTTTTATAAAAGCATCCGGAACCTCCGCCGCCAGGAACAGAAAACAGCCCAGCTGCACACCACCATCGATTCGATAGCCCACGAACTGAATACCCCGATCACTACGCTGAAATTCTCTGTAGCACAGTCTGCCGACCCGGCAGCCAGGGCATTACTGGAGCGGCAGATCCGTCGTTTGGAAAATATTGTCTCTTCCATCCATACCTATGACAGCGGCAATGTACTGATGAATGAAAACGATCTTACCGCTTATCTTACGGATGCTGAAAAACAGTTTGACAAAATTATTTTCACAACCGTCCTTTCATTTTCCGGGAATGCCCTTTTGTCCCATCACGATTTCCGCCAGGTAATGGATAATCTCATCGACAATTCCTCCAAATACGGAGCGGATAAAATTAAAGTGTCAGTCATGATGGATAAAAAGATTGAAATAGAAGTTTCCGACAACGGCATCGGGATCCCGGAAGAAGAAAAACCGCATATTTTCGATAAGTATTACCGCATTACAAGAGACGGGAACAGGCATATCAGCGGCCTCGGGGTCGGGCTTTTTCTGGTAAAAAGCATCGTGGACAAATACAAAGGCCATATCATCGTAACGTCTCAGGAAAAAGGAGTCTCATTTAAAATTACAATACCTGATGAAGCCTAAAATTATACT
>JAKOOI010000272.1 GCA_022701475.1 Weeksellaceae bacterium | reverse complement strand
TGTTGGAAGATTTTTCCAGGGAAGCATAAGCCGACTGTGCATCACGGTCTTTTCCGGCATTCATCAGGCTGCGGGCTTTGATCACCTTCGCCGTCTCAATTACTGCCGCCGAGTTTTTCGTATTGGCGATCACGGCATCGGCCAGCTTCTCTGCTTCAGAGAAATTTTTCTCGTCGGCATATGCTTTCATCAGTTCCACATTCGCATAGTTCCTGATGGTGATGTCGGATGAATTCCGCAGGCTTTCCAGGTACTTCCTGGCTTCCGCCGTATCGCCCTGTGCCAGGTAGATCTGGGCAAGCCGCGTCTGTGCGTCATCCTGATAGTCATTCTGTACATTGGCTACTTCCTGGAGTACAAGCAGGGCTTTGGTAGCACTCTTGGTCTGATAATAACTTTCTCCCAATTCGTATTTTGCCTGGTAAAGCCCTTCGCCGGTCGGGTTCTGGGTCAGGTATTTTTCGTAATACGGAATGGCATTTTTGTAGTCTTTTTTCGTGAACAGCTGTTTGGCCGTTGACAGATTGATCTCGTCGATTTCAGAAGCATCGATATTGACCCCGATATTCCTGGCGAAAGCTTCGTATCCGGCAACATCGCCGTTTTTCGTAAAGACCGGTTTCGCTGCCTGCACAATTTTTTCGGCATAGGCGGTATTCCTGTACTGCTCTCCCAATGCTCTCAGTTCAGACAATGCCTTGTCGCTCTGGTTCATATCGATATAATTCTGCGCCCTGTATATGGAAGCATTGGCTACCAGGTCTTTATCCGAAGACGTTTTGATTACTTTCCCGAAGAAATCATTGGAATTGGCAAAATCATCCTGTGCGGCGTAGGCGGTCCCGATTTCATACTGCGCGTCGTCGTAATAATCCGAGTCCGGATATCTTGAGAGGAGGTTTTTCAGGTTGGCAATCTTGGCCTGCGTATCGCCTTTGAAGCCTAACGCCATGGATTTCTGATACAGCGTATAATCGGTTGCCTCTTCATTCCTGTCGTAGATGGCAATGGCTTCGTTCAAATTGTTGTTGGCGTAATTGATGTCTGCCAGCCGGAGTTCCGCGTCGTTCTTAAACTCAGGCTTCGGATTGGCCAGGTATTTCCTGAAATAGGTTTCAGCCTGATCGAATTTCTTCGATTTAAAATAGGCATAGCCTAGATCATACGGCAGCTGCTGCTTTTCAGGGAAATTTTCGTTCAGGAGCTTCTCATAACGGACAATCGCCGACGGATAGTTCCCTTTCTGGTAATACACCTGCCCCAGCCAGTACAGCGCCCGGCTGTTGAATTCTTTGTTGATGTTGAATCCTAAGCTTCTCAGCAGGTACTGCTCAGCCGCATCATAGTTCCCTTTGTTGAACTCTTCAGTTCCCAGCAGGTAAGACACTTCCTGGTCGATCTTATTGATTTCCGGCGTGGAATTCTGCAGGCGGTCAATTGCACTCAGGGTTTCCTTATAATTCCCGGAATACAGGTAGGATTTCACCAGCAATGATCTCATTTCGGTACCGTTGCTGCTGCCCGGGTTTTCATTAATGTAATTCTGGATTACCGTTGAAGCGCTTTCAAACGGGTTCCCGATATCGTAGCTCAATTTGGCATACTGCTCGTGGGCCAGCTTCTTCACCTTCGGGTCGTAGTTCATCTGGTAAGACGAACGGAATGCCGAAAGGGCTTCCTGCTTCTTCCCTACGGCCAGGTAAGCGTTTCCCAGCTGGTAATAGGCATTCTGTGCCAACGCCGAATTACTGTTCAGCAATTGGTTATAGTAGGAAACCGCCTCGTCGTATTTCTTCAGCTGTGCCGCTACGAATCCCATTTCATAGAGGTCGCTTTCAGACGGGTTCTGCTGTACGCTCAGGTAGTCTTTCAGGTGCGGATAGGCCGCGGCATAATTGCCTTTCATGAATTCACTCTCCCCGATAATCTTGTGGACTTCCGCTTTGTATGCTTCCGAAATATCTTCGTTCAGCAGAGCGTTCCCTTCCTCTATCGCTTTGTCGTAATCCTTGTCGTTGTAATACATCTGCACGTAATACGGGCGCACCAGCTTGGCATATTCCGGCCGGTCTTTTACCGTATCGAAATAGCGAAAGGCCTTTTCATTCTGGCGGTCCGAGTAGTACAGGTGGCCCAGCATGTAGGCAATGGCTCCTTTCTGGGAGTCGTCTGCCGTGGTATAGGCTTCCTCCAGAGCATCAGTGGCCCCCTTGGAATCCCCCATCATGAATTTGGCATAGCCGAGCTTCAGGATGTACTGGGTATTCTCTTCTTTCGATAGCTGGTACTGGTTCACTTTCTTCAGGGTTTCCAGGGCTTTTTCGAAATCCTTTTTGGCCAGGTAATAATCGGCCAGCGGCAGGTTGGCCTGGGCAAAGTAAGCGGAGTTCGGGTATTCCCTGATGAAGGCACTCAGCCCTTCTTCCGCATGGTTTTTCTGGAGGATCACCCCGATGACGTTATCGAAAAACTGCGCCGCCTCCTTTCTGGAGCGCGACAGGTTTTCATTGTAGAAATACTGCCGCGCGTATTCGTACTGCGAAGCGTTGTATATTTTGGTCTGGTAGAGGTTGTCGGCAAGATTGAACCTGTAGTTTTCCCGGTGGGTAAAGTATTGGGACTGTTGCGCACCGGAAATACCGAAGTACAGCACAGCCGTTGCCAGAAGTATTTTTTTCGAGTTCATTACTAGTAAATTTTAAAATGGGCAGGCCCGGAAAATGGGCCGGATCTTTAAAATTCTGCAGGATTTCCCCGCAATTGATCAACGAAAATATCGAAAAGATATTGCCTGGACAAGCCTTTTAACAGAATGTTCACACAGGCCGGGAATTTTATGATTTGTTAACTTTTTGTAAAAATGAAAAGATCTCGAGGAGATCTCACGGATTGCAAATCCGCGAGATCATTCCGCGAGATCATTCCGCGATATCTTTTGCTGTTACAGATTCTTCGGCTGGTTTTCCTTTTGTTTTTTAACGGATGAATTCTTTGCTGCTTTCACCAGCTCGCTGGTATCGCTGTAGAACTGCCCCCATCCCGGTACGCCGTTCATGGCAGTGGAAAGGTTCAGCAGGGATTTTATTTTCTTTTCCAGGTCCCTGCGGATGGCGCTTGCGCTTTTCATCGTCCGGAGGCCGGCGTTGGCCTGCACCTGATCGGTAAACACCGCCTCGAAAGCTTCCTGCGTGGATTTCATTTCTTCAAAAGCATCTTCCAGTGAAAGGGTCGCTATTTTCTGGCTGTTCTCCGGCAGTTCCAGCGCTTCGGTCAGCTTTTTCATCTGGGCGGTCTGTGAAGAATAGCTCAGCCGGTCGAGATCCAGTCCGAACGTTTTGAAAATACCATACAGGTCTTCTGCCAGCTGGTGATGGGCGGCCGAAGGAAGTTTCCGGTAGCCGTTCAGGAACGCCTTCAGGTTATGGTAAGCCGTATCCCGCACCTTGTCCGCAGCAGCCACCTCCTTCCCTTTCCCGCTGAAAGCCGGCTTGCTGTACACCGAATCATACTCGGCAAACGAGTTCTGTAAAGCATCAAGAAGCGGATGGTTGGTGATGACAGGGTATCTGCCCGATTGTGCGTTTGAAATAATTCTTTGAGCCAGGGTCGCAAGATCCCTGGTGCTCAGTTTTGTGAGTGCAATTTTCATTTGTCTGCGTCTTTTTGATTAATAAATTAAAAATCAAAAATATAAAAAACTCCTGTGGTATCAAACAATCTTATTTCAAACCAACGAAGAGCTCCGAAATTTGGGATCACTATTGTTTTAAACGAAAGAAGTTCTCCGTTAATTTCCTACACTTTGCCTGAAAGCAAAGAAGCCCTCCGGAGGTTTCCCGCGACTTGCAGGAGATTTCCGGAGGACTCCGGAAGTATTACGCAGATTGT
>JAKOOI010000041.1 GCA_022701475.1 Weeksellaceae bacterium | reverse complement strand
ATCCGCGCCAGAAAGCATACCGGTGAAAACGGAATTAAATATTATGAAATTTCCGGTCCGTTATTCTTCGGTTCCGTGGCGGCCTTTACCGATAAATTTGATCCTGCGAATGACCCTGAACAGACCGTTATCGATTTTAAAGAGAGCCGTGTAGTAGATATGAGTGCTATCGCTGCGCTGGATAAGCTCTCCGGGAGATACCGCCAGCTGAACAAAACGCTCCGCCTCAGGCATCTGAGCCCGGACTGTATTGCCCTGCTGAAAAACGCCGGCGCCGTCATTGATGTAAATATCCAGGAAGATCCCACCTATAAGGTGATGCCGGAAAATTAAATGGTCTTCAGGGCTGAATACTGATGATAAGGTGTAGATGATCATGGCAAATAGGGATTCCCGTTCATTTTCAATTAAAAGCCGGCTCAATTATAACTGAGCCGGCTTCTTTGAATGATCAATTTATTCCTTTATGAATTTTTGTGTTTTCAGACCCTCTGTTTCTATAAAATAAGTTCCTTTGACTAATAATGATACATCGCTTTGCTGTTTATCGGAAACCTGTCCTTTCAGTACTGTTTTTCCGGTTGCATCAGTAACGGTATAATGTTTTGTTCCTTTCATGGGAAAATCGACCCGGATGTAATCTGCTGCCGGATTAGGCGCCAGGCGGGCCGTACCTTTTTCCGAAAGAACCTCGCCGGTAGACAGGGCAGACGTATATAACTGGGAAATTTCACCGGAAGTAAGCGCCCGGCTCCATATTCCCACATCGTCGATATTGGCTGCAATATAACCGCCGCTTACCGCTCTCCCGATAAAGATCGGTAAGGCGGCCTGAGTTGTGCCTGTATAAGCGTTGGTATTGGTTCCTACGGATGTTCCGTTTTTATAAAGCGTCATGTTTTTGTTATTGTAAACCGCTACATAATGATCCCATTGGGAAGCGGTATAAACGGGGCTGCTTACCCAGGTCTAGGATGACCCTTGTTTGTTGGTGCCGTAAACAATTTTGGCAGCGTCCGACTGGATGAGCCAGATAAAATTGGAGGAAGCATTGGATCCGCTCATCAGGGCTACGCCATCGGAAGTTCCTGTCCGGTTGATCCAGAAAGAAATAGAGTGGGCGCCGGCCTGAGAGAAAGTATAGGATAAGGCGGTATTGGTCAGGTAGCTGCTGGTACCGTTGAATGCATAGGCAGAATTGGCGTTGCCGTTCCTGTCGGCAGTAAGGGTGGCTCCGTTGATAGTAAGGTGGTTGGTGTTTCCGCTGGAATCACTGGCGTCGCCGTTAAATCCCCACCAGGCAACCAATCCGGAAGAAGGGACATAGGCAGGCGTCTGGGCAATGGATAAACCAGCCATCAGCAGGCCGGCAAGAAAAGAGATTTTTTTCATAGGTTGTCTAATTTTATTATTCAAATATAAAAATTATATTTAATATTTTTTTATTACTTGTGGTATTTTTATTGTTTAATATTCGTATTAAATTGATTTTTATTAATTATAAATATAAATTCAATGGTAATTGGTGTTTATTTTTCAATTATATGCCAATGACGAGGCTGGTGAAAAATAAAAACGGTTGATCTGTATAAATCTTAAATATTCTTAAAAAGAAACAGGATAACCCGGAAAATTCTATCTTTGAAAAAGAATTGAAACCATTCGGTAAAAACTAATGATAAAAAAGCAGGAATCCATTGATCTTTCTCCGGAAAAGCCAGATGAATTGTAACTTATAAGATTTTGAAAACAGATATTGACATCCGCAGTTATTCCCATTTTTCTTTTGATCTGTGGCTTACCCTAATTAAATCCCATCCCGAATTCAAAGACAGAAGAGTCCAGCTGTTTTCTTCTTTTTTTGAGATTGCACGGCCTCTCGATGAGGTAGCAAGGGTAGTAAAGCATTACGATGATCTGTGCAATACCATTAATGAAGTCACCGGCGGGAATATTGATACTTTTGAAATTTACCTTCTGATTTTGGGGTCGCTGGGAACGGATATAAAAACGGTCGGCAGGCAACGGCTGGATGCATTCTATCAGGAAAGCGAAAACCTTTTCCTGGAGTACAGTCCGGTTATTATTTTTAAAGACCTCCATCATTTCTTTGAAGAAATAAAAAATCAGGGAAAAACCATCAGTATCCTGAGCAATACCGGTTTTATCAGGGGGAGCACCATGAGGAAATTCATTCATAATGAAAATCTTGAACAATACATCGATTTCCATATTTATTCCGATGAGATCAACTGTTCCAAACCGGATCCGAAGATTTTTCAGGAAGTTAAAAAGTCAATTAAAAACCCGGATCTTGCCCTGCATCAGATCCTGCACATCGGTGATAATCCGGTAGCCGACTACCGGGGGGCCAGGGATTTCGGATTTCATGCCCATTTACTAAAACCCACGATATAATATGAACATACGGTACAGCCTGCATCACATCCGTTCGGAAGATGAATTTACCTTTTCGCCTGAGGAATACAGCTATTTCAAGTACGGCGATACTTCATATGCAGAGAAATTTGCAAAGGAATTGTTTGACGGATTTATTGCTGCGCATCAGGAACTGCTGGAGACGGAAAAAGAAATTATCCTGTTGCCGAGCCCCTATATGGCAATTCCCACGGCCTCTAATTTTTTGTGCTTCCATTTCAAAAAACATCTGGATTTCTATCTGTTTCAACAGGCAAAAAAGTCCAGCATCCTGTCAAAAATCAACCGGAACCATACGTATACCACCGATTACGGGAACCTCAGCTTCGAAGACCGGAAAAATCTTATCGCCAATGATACTTATTATCTGGATAAGGATTTTTTAAGGGGAAAACTTTGTATTTTTATGGATGATATCAGAATTACGGGCAGCCACGAATACACGGTGAATAAAATCCTTGAGCAGTATGGAGTGCAGGGAGACTTTGTCTTTATCTATTATGCGGAGCTGATGAACCCTGAGGTTGACCCGAAAATTGAAAACTTCTTCAATTACTACGCGGTGAAAAATGCGGAACATATTGCGGAAGTGATGGCAAAGCCGGGATTTCAGTTCAATACAAGGATCGTAAAGTATATTTTAAGCCTGGAATCAGGTAAATTTGACTATCTTACGTCTGTAATAAGAAAGGAACAGAAGGATCTGCTGCTTGAACTGGCAATCAGCAACAATTACCACCTGATCGCAGAATATGAAAATAACATTAACACATTAACACAAACCGAATTATATTATGGCTATTAACTTACAGAAAGGACAGAGAGAAAATATAAATGCCCCGAAATTTACGGTTGGCCTGGGATGGGATACCAACAATACCTCTACCGGCACCGCTTTTGACCTGGATGCTTCCCTGTTTTTACTAGGCGAAAATAAAAAACTGGTATCAGACAACCACTTTATTTTTTACAATAACCTTGAATCGCCGGATCAGGCGGTGATCCATTCCGGTGATAACTTGACGGGAGACGGAAACGGGGACGATGAGCAGATTAAAATCGATCTAACGAAAATTGATCCTGCCGTAAAGGAAATTACAGTCGTAGTAACCATCCACGAAGCCGACGCCAGAAGACAAAACTTCGGGCAGGTAAGAAACTCGTTCATCAGGATTTTCAATACCGATACCAATGAAGAAATCCTGAAATATGAGCTGGATGAAGATTTTTCCATTGAAACCGCAGTGGAATTCGGAAGGATTTACAACCGGAACGGGGAATGGAAATTTGAAGCCGTAGGAAGCGGACAGAGAGAAGGACTGGAGAAATTTGTAGCAATGTATCAATAATTTATCATGAACAATCAGGACAACCAACCTATAGATCCGCTGGGATCCATTGAACCATTAAAAACATTCGAACCCACACCGATGGCACCGCCGCCGGCTATGGCTGCACCGTCAACACCTCCTGCGCCGCTGGTAGACCGGGAAGGAAATGTGAACCTTACCCAGATGCAGACCGAAGAGCGCCAGAAATACCAGTCGCTGGCAGATTCCATCGACGAAACCAATCCGGGATCGATCGTGAACTTCGGGGCAGACCTGCAACGGACCCTCTCCAACCAGAGTGACAGCTTCCTGGGGAATGTAAGGCGTTCCAATTCCGGCGAAGTGGGAGAGCTGATCAACAACCTCCTCATCGAGCTGAATTACGTGGATGTGGAAGAGCTGAACCAGAATAAATTCAAAAGCTTCCTCAGCAAGCTGCCGTTCATGAAGACCGTCATGACGCAGATCGAGAATTTATTTACCAAATATGACAAGATCATCAACAATATCGATCAGATTGCCTATAAGGTAAACGCAGGAATCATTACGTCCACAAAAGACAATGCGGTTCTGCAGACGATCTTTGAAAGCAATGTAAACGCCATCAAGCAGATCGAGGAACTGGTAATTGCCGGAAACCTGAGAATGGAAAAGGCCGCCGCCGAGCTGGCCGCCATGGAAGCAGCACCTCAGAATTACCAGGATTATGAAATTGCGGACAAAAGAGATTTCATCGCAAGGCTGGACCGCAGGCTGGCTGATCTTAAAGTGGTGCGCCTCATCATGATGCAGTCGCTTCCGCAGATCAGGTTGGTGCAGAACAATAACGTTTCCATTGCGGAAAAAGCACAGACCATCCTTACCACCACGCTGCCGCTCTGGAAAAACCAGCTGTCCCTGGCCGTCGCCATGTACAGGCAGCAGCAGAGTATTGAGATCCAGCAGAAAGTTTCCGCTACTACGGAAGAGATCCTGAGGAAAAATGCCGAGCGCCTGGGCCAGAACTCCATCAATGTAGCCAGAGCCAATGAACAGACGGTCGTTTCCGTGGAAACGTTACGCGAGACAACCGCCAAGCTGATCAATACCCTGAACGAGGTGAAGCAGATCCAGAAGCAGGGCGCCGAAGGAAGAAGAAAGCTGGACCAGGACCTGATGACCCTGGAACACGAACTGAAAGCCAACGTAAGAGGATAATCGCAGTAAACAGGTGAATGAAGATGCGGTAAATATCATGTCCCAAAGCAGAAGAAGGTTAACGAAACTTAAGCTTCTCGCCAATTTTTTTGAAAATGTGGATATCATCTCGATCTATATCAAGACAGACAGCATCCATCATCTTTTTCAGGAAAATAAGGGACTGGATTATAACAGGCTTGAGCTTTTTCACCTTCAGTATACCGACAGTCTTATTGAGCTTCTGACCAAGATAAAAAGGCAGAAGGAAAATGATATGCTGGCAGTCATCAATGAGATAGATGTCAACAGCAGGTATATTTCCGGGTTTGAGGAAAAACGGGTAGACGGTTTTGAGACCGACCGGAAAATGTACAGCGGCATTTTTTCCAACCAGCTGAAAAGCCTGTACAGGGATCTTACCGAAGACCGGTTTACCCTGAATTGGGATAATGTCCTGTATTTCCATAGGAAATATGCTGCCGAATTCTACAGGCCGGAAGTGAATGAAGAATTCCTGAAGACCGGTGATTTTCCGGCATATCAGCATCAGGACTACAGGATTGAGAGGAAACTGCTGGGAAGGCTGAATATCCAGAACTTTAAAGTCCGGTTCATCTGCGGATATGCAGTGAACGGAAACGAATATGAACTGTTTAAGGTTTTCCAGTCTGAAGATCATTTTATCTTTGACATCGAAGCCCGGAAAATCTATCTGGCGGATCCGGAAAAACTGGAACAACTGAATACGATGCCGAATGAATCCAACCAGGGAAGCATGATCCGGCAGCTGAAAACAAAAAACGAGCAGCTGGAAAATTCCATGAATGAAAGGAAGAAAGCATTGCCGGAGCAGGTGACGGAAGTACTGAAAGATTACATTAAGAACCTGGAAGACACGGATATCATCAGCAAAATGTTCGACATCAACGAAGAGACCAATATCCTTCGCGCCATGCTGAACTTAAATTTAAAACAATAAGAAACGGATTGCATAGCAGTTCAGAAAATCAAACAATAAACCAAACATCAAAAGATGGCTATTAACTTACAGAAAGGTCAGAGAATCAATCTGACAAAAGAAAACGGAACGGCACTTACACAGGCCTGTGTGGGAATCAACTGGGGGGCAATTGAGAAGAAAGGATTCTTCGGGGGAGTTTCAAGGGAAGCGGTGGACCTTGACGGCAGCTGCATCCTGTATGATGCCGGTAAAAATGCTACCGAAGTCATCTATTTCGGAAACCTGAAATCTAAAAACGGATCTGTAAAACACAGCGGGGATGACCTTACGGGCGATGTAAACGGCAATGACGGCCTGGATAATGAAGTTATTACCGTAGATTTCAGCGGCCTGGATTCCAGTGTGGAACATGTGGCCATGGTACTGAACAGCTATAAAGGACAGGATTTCGGGACGATTCCTTTCGCTTCCATCAGGATTTACGAAGGGACGCCTACCAACGTCAGGGAAGTATTTGCCAAATATGATATCGCCAATGATATTTCTTTCAAAGGACACGTGGCTATGGTAATGGGCGTATTCTACAAGAGAAACGGGGAGTGGAAATTCAATGCTGTCGGTGATCCTACCAAAGACACGAAACTGCAGGAAACCATCGAAACGGTAAAGCAAAGATATTTGTAGAAGAGGCAAGGATTAAAAAAGGCTTTGGCTCTTATGTAAAAGATATTTTTCCATAAAGCGGTAGCCGGAATTTAAAATCTGTCGGATTTAAGGACAATCGATTATGGGCAATATCTGTACATGGTGCAGCTGTTGCTTTTATCATTTAACAACACATTATAAAAGTGGGACAAAATACCAGTATTTTAGATCTTCATCCCGGTTTGGTTTGGGGATTTGCGGTAACCGTAGTTATCATGTTGCTCCTGGATTTAGGGGTTTTCAACAAAAAGAGTCATGAAGTTTCCTCCAAGGAAGCCACCATATGGTCTATTGTATGGATCTCGCTGTCGATGGTTTTTTCAGGAGTGGTATATTGGGTTTACAATTCGGATCTGGGACCCGGCAGCCATGCGGTTGCCGTAGAAAAATTCACGCAGTACCAGGCTGCCTATTGGGTGGAAAAAGCCCTGTCGGTAGACAACCTGTTCGTATTCATCCTGGTATTCGGCTTTTTCAAAGTCCCGAAATACCTGCATCACAAAGTGCTGTTCTGGGGGATTATTGGAGCATTGATCTTCAGGGCGATCTTTATCTTCGCCGGAATCGGGCTGATCAACCTCACTTATCTTCCGGAAATGAATATCTTCGGGCATCCGGTAAAAATCAATGTCGTAATGGCACTGTTCGGATTTTTCCTGGTGTATGCAGGAATCAAGTCCTGGGGCGGCGGTGACGATGATGAGGATGAAGACTACAGCAATACGGCGGGAGCAAGGCTCATCAAAAGATTCTGGAAAGTTTCCGATAACTATGCAGGTGATCAATTCTTCACGGTGCAGAACGGAGTGAAAATGGCAACCCCTCTTTTGGTAGTGGTAGCCGTTATCGAGTTTACCGATGTCTTATTTGCGGTAGATTCCATCCCGGCAATCTTTGCGATTTCCAATGACCCGTTCATCCTGTATACCTCAAACATTTTTGCTATCCTCGGATTAAGGTCGCTGTACTTCCTGCTGGCCAATTTCATCCATATGTTCAGCAAACTTCCTTACGGTCTGGCCGTTATCCTGACATTTATCGGCGTAAAAATGCTGATTGCCCCATGGATCCATATCTCTTCTCCGGTTTCCCTCGGAATCGTGGCAGGCGTCCTGGTAATCTCCGTTATCCTTTCCCTGATCTTCCCTGATAAAAAGGAAGATGAAGAAAAAGAAAAACTTGAAGACTAATTATTTTAATTAATAAAACGAAAGGCTTTACCGTTGGGTAGGGCCTTTTTTTATTGTGAAAAGTTAATGGTAAATGGTCAGTTCCTGCGGGTGAATGCGCTTCGCCTGTCAATTTTAATTGATGCTTCTAGTGGTTGTTGGAATGCGCAAAAACACAAGAGAACCGGACAATCATTCCGCTGAAAGGCGTAAAGAATTTGATGCTGTCAAATGGGTATATCGCTAATACTAGCCTCTAAAATTTTTAATCTTTTAAAATAAATGGTATATAGTTTTATCAAAGATAAAATCCGGGTGCCTTAAAAACATTCCCTATTTCAAAAGGTTTGTGCCTTTTAGCGTCTTCAACAAAATTATGATTCGATGACTCTTTGTACCCTTATAAGTGAAACAGTTTCGTGACACTTGTAGCGATGGTATTAAAATAACTTCCGTGCGCTTAGTATTCAAAGAAGAGGTTTGAAATTGTTGCCCGATTGAAAAAGATAAGCAAATTGAATAAAACTGGAGTTCATCAATAACCATTCACTTGCGAAGCAAAATTCACGATTCACTTATTATACTTCAGCAGTTTATTGATTTTCAGCCTGGTCTGCATTGAAACCTTATAGGCATCCTCACGAAGTTTCTGTAATTTTCCGACCGGTTGGAAGAAAATTTTACTCTCAAAGGGATTAAATGATAACATTTCATTTTCACACGCATACGGATCGAGAAGACTGCCGGCAGCAATTTTTATTTCTCCGATTTTAACGAAAGGTGAGTTTTTCCATTCCACATTCAATTGGTTGACGGGCTGATTTCTCAGATCATAACAGAGCTGGATCATAACATCAGCCGTAAAGTTCTCCGTGTTTAAATAGGTTTCAAGAGCATCTTTAACTTTCAGCTGTTTTCCGAAATTTTTAGGGATAGATCGTGGTTTCAGCTTAATTTTCATCATGTAATCTCCCAGACGGTATACGCCTACCGAATGATATTCAAAAGAAAGAAAAAAATCATTCCGCTTTCTCCAGAGTTTGAAAAGGTTCTTTACAAATGACCCTG
>JAKOOI010000001.1 GCA_022701475.1 Weeksellaceae bacterium | reverse complement strand
CAGGCGGCATATATGACCGTTCTGCAGCCCTGTATGCCACGCAGCCCATGCAGGCTGTTGATAAAGACAGGGTGGCCTTTTTTGAAAAGGCGATCAGGAACGGGGCACGGCCGTTTGCGGTTATTTTTAATGCCTCTTATGACAAAAAAGATTTTGATTCACCAAATTTTATCCTGGATGGGCACCATAAGTTACTGGCTTATGATAGATTAAAAATCTATCCGCCGCTGGCGGTCATTACCTGCTGTCCTGAAAATGATGACGAGCTGGAATTTGACGCGGGATTACTGGCGGAGTCCCTGTATCCGTGGCAGATAAAGCACCTGATGGAACATTGGGACGATAAGTATTTTTCAGATGAAAGCGCCGCACAGGACGATCTGGAAAGAGGCCGGATACTACGTAAAGGAAATCCTGAAAATAAAAACTACGGGTTTCCGGACTGGCTGAAACGTTTGTTCGGCTAGAATAAACCGGCTAACATAATATCAAAAGGTTGTGAATATTTATTATATTTGAAAATGTAAAAAAAAGTAAAATTTTATAACTAAAAAGCAATTATTATTATGAAAAACTTAAAAATGCTGTCAAGAAAAGAACTGAAAGGAATTAAAGGGGCGGCGTCCGGTTCAAAATGTCCTCCTTTGTATTATTATTGTCCTGAGGCGGCAGTATGCGTCCCGATTAACGCAGAGTGTTATGTCATCGTACCGGATGTACCCGCAGAAGGATAAACAAAATGGTAATCAATTAATTATTCAGCGTAAAAGTTCTTCCCCGGAAGAACTTTTACTATTAATGTCAATTCGGCTGTAGTTATATGATTTTAGATGTATTGAATAAAATAAAAAGCAGAAAGGTAGTTAAGGGTTTCTAAGAAGCAGTACCTTGAAAAGAGATCATTTGATCATTTTTCACAGAAGATGCCTGACTGTTATTTTGCAAAAATGAATTTCCGGCATCCGGATTTCTACCACCGGCTTTTTAGCCCGGCTATTACTGCCGGTTCATGTTAAGTGAGTTGCATCAATCAATAGGGGCCGGGCTTTAGCCCGACTTCATTATTTCAGTCAAAACCTATTCGCATTTAGTTAAAGCCGGATCATTAGGCATCCTGTAGTACATGGAGTGAAATCAATTCTATTACCATATACCCTATTTTACATCAAACCCATGTTATCAGGGTAAGCAGAGGTACGGCTTTCTGCCGGCAGCGGATATCCAGTAGCAGGCATATTGTCTTAGGTTTTCTGCAGTCCATTTGTTGTCTGCACTCCCGGATGTTTCCATCAATTCAATGCCGGCGGTGTTTCGGTAAGCATAAAAGATAGTATGTATAACCATCTAAAAATTAATGCAATTATGAATAAAAAAAGTATACTTTTGTGGTATTATTATATATACATGAAAAGTAGATTTATTCTCGTTATTCTGATGGGCGGATGTTCAGGTTTATCCTTCGCCCAGGTGGGTATTAATACCCAAACCCCGGCTGCCACGCTGGATGTCGCTGCCCGTACCACCGGCACATCAGCCACTACTGCGGAGGGACTGATTGCACCGCGCCTTACCATTGCAGACCTGAATGCAAAAGCTTCTGCCTATGGAGCGGCCCAGGCCGGATCCATCATCTATGTGACGGATGCAGCCAACGGTTCACCGTCCGGGCAGACTGTCAATATTGATGCCGCAGGCTATTATTTCTTTGACGGAACGGGCTGGCTGAAAGTTAACACAGGTGGAGGAAGTGCCGGAAGCGGAAATGACATCTATAACGGTAACGGATCTTTGTCTGCCAACCGTACGGTGGCCATGTCCGATAAAACACTGGCCTTCAATGCAAACCCTACCGCCGGTACGAGCCATTTTACAGTGGATGACAATACTTTTTCGGTGGACGCACTGAATAACAGAATAGGCATCGGCACCACTGTACCCACACAGAAACTGCAGGTGGAAGACGGAAATATGTTCCTGCACCATGACAGTCCTACGCTTTATTTTCAGTCTACCATACCGGATATAAACAGTTCTTATAATTATAATACAAATAGCAATCAGGGATCTGTTGTATTCTATAAAGGGGTAAATTCTACAACAGACGGGATGTATATGAGGCATGTCGGTAATCCGGCCGGATATGAAGGCGGGAATTATCTGCAGTTCGGTTCCATTGAGAGCGGAACCTATTATCCTGTGATGAATATTGCCAATTCACTGAAAAAAGTTATGATCGGCACCAATACCATTCCCACCGGAGGCTATCAGGCTAAAATGATCGTCAGTGGCGATATCTCTAATGGTACGGTCAATCCCGCCATTCAGATTGTAGATGGAAAGCAGGGCGCCAAAAAAGTATTGATGAGTGATGCCTATGGAGTAGGGACATGGACAGGAGGTGCCGTGCTGACTGCACCTTCCACCGTATACACCTGGGATAATTCCGGGGCGAGCGGCAACCTGGGATATTATCAGCATTATACCTACGGACCCTATACGGTAGGGAAAACAGGATGGTACCTGGTCCAGTCGGAATGGAGATACCAGCAGCAGTATGCCAACGGGGATAACGGGGTGGGCACCGTACAGCTCCAGATCAGTACTTCCGGCGGTAATACGATGCTGGGCTATGACAACCCCTCTATACTGGACCTGCCTGCAGATGAAACCCTTGTGGTGAACGGAATGAGGGCTGTCAGCATGCTGTCCGGTAAAATGGTATACCTGACTTCCGGTAAGAATTATTATGTAAACGTGGAAAGCAACTCCGTAAGTGTAATCGGATCACAGAAATTTAAATTGAATTATGTACAGTAAATAATAC
>JAKOOI010000571.1 GCA_022701475.1 Weeksellaceae bacterium | reverse complement strand
AAGTGAATGGTGAATTTCGCTGCGCGAGTCAATTTTGCTTTGCAAGTGAAATCAGGAACTGTTATTGTGGATGAAGACCTAAAGACTGGGCCAGTGTATAGGACAGCTTACACCAAACCTAACGGGTTTTTAAAATCCGTTAGGTTTACAGATGTGTGAATTTATGAAATGGATTGCCTATTGATAAGAATACATGATAAATTTTACTGTTTTAAGTGATTTACGAGAGCAGTTTAGTTATAGATATGAGCAGGATTCCTGATCATTGATGATGTCCTTTGAATTAACATACACGTCGGTGCGAAGAGATCATTACAAGAGAAATTACCTAACTTTAAACATTGAACATTAGGTATGCTAACTATCAATTCGATAGTCGATGCTGATAACAAATAAAACAATGGATATAAATGATTATTACTGGCATGATAAAATATTGTTAAATATTTTCGTTGACAGGAAAACACCCGGAATTATCGATGAAGTTTCTTTCGAAATTGAAGATGAAGGTCTTCTGAAAAAATTAACTTTCAGCGAAGTTTATCATCTGAAATTACACATGAATTTTGGGATTGTGGCTGAAGAATCAATAAACAGTATCCGATACCTGCCTGAAGACGACGAAGACTTGTTGTGGCTTTACAGGAAATGGAAAGGCAGTCTGCATGAGAAAAGGCTATTATCTTATGCTATTGAACTCAATTCAACAGGAGGCATCATAAAATTAATAGCCGGAAAATTCACGTACCGGAATACAGATTAAACACGCTTAAAAATATCTGTTTTTTTAAATCCGTTTTAATGTCTGTTTCGTATATAATAGTAAGAAAGAAATCCTGAAGATGCTATGATTGAGATAGACAGTATCATTGCCGGATTTCTGAAAATTAGTGTGAACTTTGCAGAGAAGATCTATGATATGCAAACGATGGAGATGATTTTAATAACAGAAAAATGAACAATAAGATAAAGATGAAGAACCTATTTGTATTTCTCGGAGTTATTCTGGGAATCGCTGTTTTTGCTGCAGGTTGTGAAAAGTCAAAAAGGATGGAGACAACCGGAACTATAAAAGAAAATGAGACCGTAATGGATAACAAGAACATAAAAGAAGTGTATTTTGCAGGAGGGTGTTTCTGGGGAACCGAACATTTCTTCCAGCAGGTAAGAGGTGTGGTAGGAACGGAAGTGGGCTATGCCAACGGGAATACCAAAAACCCAACGTATGAAGAAGTGGTAAGCCATACGACAGGATTTGCGGAAACCGTAAAAGTAAAATACGATCCGGAACAGGTAGACCTGAAACTGCTGATCGATCTTTACTTTAAAACCATTGATCCTACCAGCATCGATAAGCAGGGGAATGACAGAGGGAACCAGTATAGGACCGGAATCTATTCTACCGATAAGGATACGGAAGCTGTCATAAAAGCTGAAGTTACCAGACTGGCCAAAAATTATGATAAGCCTGTCGTAGTGGAAACCGTTCCGCTGAAAAACTTTTACAAAGCGGAAGATTACCATCAGGATTACCTGGATAAAAATCCGGGCGGCTACTGCCATATTGAACCGGGACTTTTTGAAATGGCAAAAAATGCCAACCCGCTTCCTAAGAAAGAGACTCAGTCCTCATACAAGAAGCAGGATAAAAAAGTGCTGAAAGAAAAGCTAACTTCCGAGCAGTATAATGTGACCCAGGAAAACGGTACGGAAATGCCTTTTAAAAATGAATACTGGGATGAAACCCGTGAAGGTATTTATGTAGACATCACTACCGGAGAACCGTTGTTCATCTCTACCGATAAGTTTGAATCCGGATGCGGATGGCCGAGCTTCTCCAAGCCGATTACCAAAAAGCTGGTGGAGGAAAAACTGGACCGCTCTGCAGGCATGACCAGAGTAGAGGTACGGAGCAAGACCGGGGATGCCCACCTGGGACACGTATTCAACGACGGGCCGGAAGAGAAAGGCGGGCTGAGATACTGTATCAACAGTGCGTCGCTGAAATTTGTACCGAAAGCCGAAATGAAAGCAAAAGGATACGGGGATTATATTTCTCTCCTTGATAAGAAATAGTATATATAGTGTTTAAGTGAAAGTGTGAGTGATGAAAGGCTGCCGGATGGCAGCCTTTCTCCGTTTAAACCATTGCCTTATGACAATCTCTTTGTTGCTATAAGAAAATTTTCCTTTATGCTGAGCATGGAAATGTTCAGAAACAGCAGGAAACCGAAAATGATGTAGTAAGTCTGCGCCGGAAGGCCGGCAAAGTATTTTAATTTATCAAATTCTCTGTCATCTTCTTTATAATATACTGTTGCATCACGGGTTACGCATCTGTACATCGTATTTTCATAAATTGTGGCCGGATCTTTATATCCATTGACTGCAAAAAGATGATGGGTCTTTTCCATATCAATTCCATAATATTCCTGTTTTGCCAGTTTCATGGCATCTAATAAGGCGATTATATCCTGGTAATTGTTTTGATCACCGATCACAAACTCGATGCCGGTTTCTTTTTTGTTTCCAGCCTGGAGTTTTTTAAGTTCCGAAACATAATAGGCACGATGCTGCAGCGCGGTGTTGGGCCGGACCATGATCTTTTTATATTTCCAATGTCTGACTGATTCAAAAGAATCCGGGGGATTTTCCATTCCCTTTTTTATTTTTGCAGGAAGGCCCAGATCCATTACGGTATAAGTTTCCTTAATGCTCCGGTACCCATAGAAGCAAAATACAACAGGTATCACCAAAGCACTGATCATTCCCGGAACATACAGGATCTTTTTCATGTGTATAGTTTTGCCTGAGACTGCTTTTAAGAATTGCCCTGAAGATACTTTTCCCGGTATTTTG
>JAKOOI010000541.1 GCA_022701475.1 Weeksellaceae bacterium | reverse complement strand
TCACCATAATTTCTCCAGCTTATCCTGTGCACTTCAAACGTACCCTCTGTTTCCGGAAGCGGGTTTTTTATGGAAATTTTAACAGCCCGGGCTTTTATCTTCGCAGCATATTTTTTAAATTCGTAGTCAATCAATCAACAAAACAATTTACATTATGGGAAAAGGAGACAAAAAATCCAAGAGAGGCAAAATCAATAACGGGAGTTACGGAAAAAGAAGGCTCAGAAAAGCTTCAAAGCCGGCAGCGGCTGCTTCTGAAGATAAAGCCAAAAACTAAAATAAAAAGGGCGGAGAAAACTTTCTCCGCCCTTTTTGATATTACAAAATTAAATTAAATTATTTTCCTAAGAAGCTGCCCAGGATATCTCCGAGCCCGCCTCCGCCTTGCTGTTTTTTCTGATCGTTTCCTCCCAGTACATTACCGAGAATGTCACTCAGCGGATTTCCTGAAGACTGGCCGTTGCTGCTCCCGCCCAAAACGCTTCCTAAAATATCCTGAAGCGGATTGGATTGCTGTCCCTGGCCTTGTCCCGCGCCGGCTGCATTTCCGAGAATACCGTCCAGCAAACCTCCGAGACCGCCGGCTCCTACATTGCTTTGCTGTTTTTCTTTACCGATGTATCCCATGATTACCGGGGCCAGCATAGCCAGTACAGGACCGATCTTATCGATGGAAATTCCCGTATTTTGTGAAAGTTTGTTTTCTACATTCTGTTTATCGTTTCCGAAAATGTGGTTCAGGATGGATCCGCCTTCCGCTTCACGGGATTCCAGCTGGGACGGATCGTTCAGAATGCTTCCGTCGTGGTCTTTGTCCAATGCTTTGTTAAGTGATTCCGCTTCCGTACTGTTCTCCGATTTTTTTCTCAGGTACGATATGATCAGCGGGGCTGCCACTGCCAGCAAGGCAAGAACCTGATTCCTGCTGATCCCGAATTTATTTTCTGCCCGGTCCGCCACCTGGCTTCCGGTATTTCCTGTAAGTAAATCAATAAGGCTCATAATCAATGTCCGTTTAATCGTTATAGACCATCAGTACCAAAAACTATTCCTTAACAGATCTCCTTTAGAAATTTTACAATCCCGGATTAATTCCTGAGGATAGGGACATTGGAACAGGCCTCCCCGAACATCAGTGATTTTACAATCGGCTGCAGCTGCTCTACCAGTTCTATATAGGCATTTTCCGGGATGGCTTTATCTGAACAGCCTTTTACCAGGACCCTTTTTCCCGCCATTTCATCGAAATCATAGGTCTGGATAGCATTGTGCATCAGAATCACTTCAAGATCCTCACGGTTTCCGAAGACGATTTTTTTTGTAACTTCTGTTAACCGTGCCGTAATCAGGAAATAGGCCCACAAAGGAACAATGGCATCGGCAGAATTGTATATATAGACATACGCATCACGGTATTCTTCCACATCAATAGCGGCTACCTTTTCCCGGAAGTCCTTTTCTTTAAGGATCATTTCCATAAAAAGGAAGTCCTTCAGGTCAATTCCTTTTCTCGGGCCTTTCGGTAAAAGATCCGTAAGATCAAAATTGATGAGGCCGCTTTCCGCGACTTTATTCCGGATTTCAAATTCTTCTGACATTTTTATCATTATCTTTGAACAAATTTACAAATTAAGACCATACATCGCCTTATTTTATCTCTATTCCCTTCATAGAAAGCTCCCATGATCTGTCATAATAGTAAAGGGAACATTCCGTGATAGTGGAAAACAAAAAAGAATTCAGGAAATGAACTATTATATTATCGCAGGAGAAGCTTCGGGAGATCTTCACGGAAGCAATTTGATGAAAGCTTTGTACCGGAAAGATCCGGATGCGGAATTCCGGTTCTGGGGCGGAGACCTGATGGCTGCTCAGGGCGGAACCCTGGTAAAACATTACCGTGATCTCGCCTTTATGGGATTCCTGGAAGTGGCCCTGAACCTGCGTACCATTCTCAATAATATTAAATTCTGCAAAGAAGATATCAGGAGCCATAGGCCGGATGTCCTGATCCTGGTCGATTATCCGGGATTCAATCTCCGGATTGCCAGATTCGCCAAAGAGCTGGGGATAAAGGTGGTCTATTATATTTCCCCGCAACTCTGGGCATGGAAAGAGGGAAGGGTGGAAATCATTAAGAAATATGTGGATGAAATGATGGTCATCCTTCCGTTCGAAAAGGATTTCTATAAAAAGCACGGCGTGGACTCTCATTTTGTAGGCCATCCGCTGCTGGATGCCATTTCTTCGCTGGAAGACCTCCGGGCCGAAGATTTCAAATCGGAAAATGGCCTGAATGAAAAAGAAATCATCGCTTTGCTGCCGGGCTCCCGGAAACAGGAAGTGGAGAAAATGCTCGAAATGATGCTTTCGGTGAGACCTCATTTTAAAGAATACCAGTTCGTAATTGCCGGCGCGCCCAGCCTGACAAAGGAATTTTACGGGAAATATGTGGATGAAAACGTGCATTTTGTCTCCAATAAAACCTATGACCTGCTGAGGTGTTCAAAAGCGGCTCTCGTCACTTCCGGAA
>JAKOOI010000508.1 GCA_022701475.1 Weeksellaceae bacterium | reverse complement strand
GGGGGACAAATTTCAGGATTTCAGCCGGTTTGAACCGGGACCTATTGCCGGAACCGGATTCAGGAATGCCGTGCATGGATCATCAGAATATTCCGGTGGCCTATCCTTTCCGGATTGAAACCCTGAAAAGGCATGTCTCAGTTCTTCTGTCTGATACATTTTTCCCTGTTAATAAAACAGCTGCTCGTGTTTGTTGCGGATATAGTTTTCCAGCGGTTTCGGGAAAGACCGGGTATGGGAATCCGGGAAATCAGTAATGATCAAGGAACTTCCGGCAATGAACTGTTGCCATGCTTCTTCAGCATCTACTTCTACATTAAACACTTCAATCGTCAGGTTCTTATGGGTAAGCTTATGCTGCAGTATCCTCATACTCTTGATACAGGAAACCAGTTCATCGGGGATTTCCGTGGGAAATTCAAACAGTTTCTTCCAGATAAAGTCATCTTTACGCTGTTGGATGAGGAACTGCCCGTTCCGGTGAACAAAATAGTAGGTGAGGTGAAGATCGGTGGTTTTTGCTTTTTTCAGTTTTACCGGAAATTCGGAAACCCTGTTGAGAGAGAAGGCCAGGCAGTCTTCATGAACCGGGCACTGCGGGCACAAGGCATTCTTCGGTTTACAGATTTCGGAGCCCAGATCCATCATGGCCTGATTGAAATCCCCTACATTGTCAGGAAGGATCAGATGGGCCAGTTCCGAAAAATAGCTGAATGCCTTTGCGCCGGAGATATCGAAATCATCTGCAAAAATGCGGCTCAGCACACGGTAAAAATTACCGTCCACTGCCGGCATCTTCCCGTTGAAGCAAATGCTTGAAACGGCGGCGGCGGTATACTTCCCCACTCCTTTCAGCTTCAGGATCTCTTCGTACACCTCCGGAAAGGTTCCGCCGTAATCATCCATGATCTGCTGTGCCGCCTTATGGATATTAATGGCCCTGGAATAATAGCCCAGCCCTTTCCAGTACAGCAGCACCTCGTCTTCATCCGCTTCCGCCAGTGTCTTTACGTCCGGGAATCTCCTGATGAAATTATTGTAATGATTCAGCCCCTGGCTGATTCTCGTCTGCTGAAAAACGATCTCACAGATCCAAATTTTATACGGATCTTTGGTCTGTCTGAAAGGGAGGTTCCTGGCATTGTCTTTATACCAGGTGAGGAGCTTATTGCCGATGTGCCTGAAATCAGGCGTTTCTGTTTTTTCCAATCAATTTTTCTTTTCGGGACGGATATCCGGGTAATGCTTATACCGTACCGTCAATCCAGTCTTCTGCAAAATAACGGCCAGGAAAGGCAAAATTACCAAAGGGATCATGCCGGAATTCGCATTCCTGCAAAGATAATTTATTTTTCAGTTTTTACGGAATAGACCGGTGCCCCTTTCAGCCATTGGTATTTCAGTTTTTTTTCCTTGGCGATAAAACGGTACCCTTCCAGTTTTTTAAGATAGACGTACATTGGTGACTTCAGTTTCAACCTCTGACCGGAGATGATCTGAAGCGGAAAAGCAACGATGGAATCCCTTGTTGTTTTCAGTACTTCCCCTGAAGAGATCCTGTAGATGAATACGGATTTCCCGCGGCCGGAGGAACTGTCCACCGGTTTGATCTGAGCAGTAGAGAGCACCAGGTCGCTCGCATCGAAGCATTCCTTTTCATTCATTACATATGCTTTCCCTTCCTGCCTTTCATCAGCAAAAAGGTCGATCTTATAATTTTGCTGCTTCTTTTGATCTTCACAATTCAGCAGCAGGAAAAGTGCCGGTATCAGATACAGCAGTTGTTTTTTCATAGATAAGGCTTTAAGGATCCGAAAATACAAAACCGATGGAAAGCATCGGTTTTGTAGGTATGATTGTTATTTTGATTTAATTTAATCCTGGGTGTACTCTGCATCCCATTCGTTTCCGTCGTCCCCTTTGTGTCCGTCCAGCTTGATGACAAAACTTTTGGTAGGGAAATAAGGCGTCAGGCGGATGTCCAGCCATACCCGGTCTTTATTTACCCTGTCCTGCTCGAAACGTACGATCTTGAACTTTTCGATCAGCTTATCCGGACCTTTGATGTTATCCAGGAACTGTACGATCTGCCTTCTCAGGTCATCTTCATTCTTGGCATTCCAGTTTTCGAAGGCCCTTCTGTTCAGGAAATCAAGCAGTACTTTGGTAACATAGTCGAATACGCGGACCACCGAATAGGTCTGAAGGCCGATATTGTCTCCGGTAAACAGCGTTTTTGCAGAGAAAGCCATGATTTTCCCATATTCGTTCACCATTGGAACCAGTCCCATTTTTTCCATCTGGGAGATTTCGCTTTTCTTCAGTTCGAATTTCACGGCATCCACTTCATTGATGTTACCGTGTTTTTTACCGGCTGCCACCTGGGACATCAGGGTTTTATGGATCTTTCCGGCCAGTGAAGTGGAAGGCGGAAGCTCTACGTTTTCCTCTTCCCCGATTTCTTCAGCCCTGCCTCTTCCCACCAGCCAGTTGCAGGTCATGATGACATTGCTTCTGTGAAGCTCGCCTCCGGTAAGGTTGGCGGAATGGAACAGATCTACGACATCATCCGGCTTATCCAGATTGGCAAAATCGGTTACCATCATTACCTTGTTTTCATTACAGATCTTCGCCCATTTTTCAATCACCTTATTGGAGCCCAGGTATCCGGGAATAGCCAGGATGGAATAGTTGTCCCTGAGATCAAGACGGTCATAATAGTTTTTGAATTCTTCCGAGATCGCATCGATAAATACAGGATTATCCAGATCGGACACCTGATCGAGGCTGGCGTTTACAATGCTTACATTGTCTACCTTATCCAGCTCGGTATTTTTGTAAAACTGGGCTACCGTCCTGTAGTTGGTTTCCAGCATGCGCACGGCATCAAGTGTATTTTTAAGGTTCTGCTTCAGGTTTTCTTCGGCTGCCTGTGCTTTGGATTTGCAGGTATCGGCCATCTCGTCCGCAGACCCGCTGCCTTCCAGCAGGTTTACCCACAGGTTGATTTTCTGAAGAAGCTCTTTGCGCTCGTCTTCTTTATTGCTGTCATTCAGGAAAATTTCCTTTCTTGCTTTCCGGGTAGGGTTCATATTGGCAATACCGTCTACTACGGATTCCACAAAGCCGAAACCTCCTATTTTATTGAGCTCGGCAAGCGGGTTCCCTTTCGGCTGGCCTGCATGCTGCTGCTGTCCGTGCTGCTGCTGATTCTCAGCTGCCTGTAATTTGCTGTCCATGATTGATGTAACTACTTTAATTATTTTTCAAGTTCCTGTGCCACGTTTTTCAGTACTTCAACAAATGCTGCGCGGGACTGCTCATTTTCCAGCATATTGCGCAGGATTTTATTGGTTTTCAGCTGGCGTACGATTTTATTGTACTGCTCCTGCTCCATGCTGAGCTGCTGCAGGTGCGCTGATTTCCGGGTAAGACTTTTCGGGGTAAAATCGGAGAGGGTCTGAAATCGGAATTCCTCTTCCACCACATTGCCGTCCTCCGTTTCGTGCTGTACGCTTACGGAAGGCTGGAAATGCCTGAAGACGTCTTCCATGGTTTTCAATCCTGTTACAACTTCAGGAACGTAAGATTCATCGGTGGTAAGCTGGCTTACAATCATCGATTTGTTTTCCTGTATGTTCTGAATAGCTTCATTGGCGTCCACTTTTATTTCATTTCCGCCGACGCCGTAATTAAACATTGCCATATTATTGTTATTTTGAGATGTTTTATTCTGGTGTGAATTGTCCTTATCTGCATCAAACAGCTGACCAATCCAATGTTTAAATTTAAAAAAAAACTGTAACATAAAAAATTTTGTGGTGGTTTTTATTCAAATATTTATGATCATGACAATAAAATATCTACCTGATCAATATTTATTCATTACTAAGCTAGGAAAAATAAATAAAAAACGCACCGTTTCCGATGCGTTTTTATGTTCTTCCGTTTTCTGTCTTTGCTTACCAGATCCTGATCCTGTCCTGAGGAGCTTTATACATTTTATCCCCCGGTTTGATATCGAATGCTTTGATGAAAGCATCCTGGTTCACCAGCGGCCCGTAAGCCCTGAAAACGCCCGGTGAATGCGGATCCGTTTTCACCTGGTTGGTCATATACTGATCGGTGGATTTGGTTCTCCATACGGTGGCCCAGCTCATGAAGAAGCGCTGGTCCTGGGTGAATCCGCTGATCGGCCCCGGATTGCCGTGGTCTTTCAGGTACATCTGAAGGGCGTCGTAAGCTACGGCCACACCGCCGAGATCACCGATATTTTCTCCGCTGGTGAATTTACCGTTTACGAAGCTTCCTTTTACCGGCTCATAGGCACTGTACTGAGCGGCCAGCTGGCCTACTTTGGCATCGAAATTCTTACGGTCTTCATCGGTCCACCAGTTGTTCAGGTTACCGTCGCCGTCGAATCTCGACCCGCTGTCATCGAACCCGTGGGAAATTTCGTGGCCGATAACGGCCCCTATTCCCCCGAAGTTCACCGCAGCATCCGCTTTCGGGTTGTAGAACGGCGGCTGGAGGATCGCTGCAGGGAACACGATTTCATTGTTTGATCCGTTGTAGTAGGCATTGACGGTCTGCGGCGTCATTCCCCACTCCGAGCGGTCCACCGGCTTTCCTATTTTGTCCAGGTTTCTCTGGTACTGCCATGCGGAAACATTCTGCAGGTTGGAATACAAAGTAGCGCCCTGTTTCGGGGATTCCACTTTCAGCCGGGTATAGTCTTTCCATTTGTCCGGATAGGCAATTTTCACGGTAAATTTCGATAATTTTTCCTGGGCCTTTACTTTGGTCGCAGGAGACATCCAGTCCATATCGGCAATATGCTGTTTAAATGATTTCAGGATGTAATCGATATAGGTTTCCATCTGGGCTTTCGCTTCGGGGGTGAAATATTCTTCCACATACAGCTTCCCGAACGCTTCTCCCAATACGCCGTTCACCATGGAGAGCCCTCTTTTGTTCATCGGGCGCTGCTCTTTTTGTCCCTGGAGGTAACGGGAATAGAAGTCGAACCTGATCTGCTCCAGCTTATCGTCGAGATTACTCGCATTGCCGTTGATCAGGTGGTATTTCAGGTAATCTTTCAGCAGCGGCAGGTTTTTCTGCGTCATGAAAGAATCCATATTCTGATAGTATTTCAGTTCGCCTACGATGACCTTATCGGTATTCACACCGGCTTCTGTCAGGTATTTTGGGAGGTTGATATTTTTCACCAGTGCCGGAAGCTCGGATACGTTTTTCGGGTTGTACCGGAGATTGGCATCCCGGTTCTGTTCCAGGGTCAGCAGGTAACCGGCCAGCTGCTTTTCAAAATCCACTACGTTCTTTGCCGCGGCATCCTGGTTTTTATACCCCAGCACGCCGAAAAGCTTTCCGACATAGGTCTGGTATTCCGCCAGGGTCTTGGTATTGGCCTCATTCACTTTCTGGTAATAATCCCTTCCGAGCCCGAGGTCCGGACCGCCGAGATAGACCGCATTCATTTTGGAATTCTTCATGTCTGCGCCCACCCGCCATCCGTAGAAGGAATTGTCGCCGACTTTGGTTGCTTCCAGCAGGTATTTCTGTAGGTCGCCGAGGTTTTTAATGGCATCGATCTTTGCCAGGTCGCCTTTGACCGGAGCCAGCCCTTCCGCATTCCTTTTCTCCGTATCCATGAAAGAAGCGTACAGGTTCTGGATTTTCTGGCCTTCGGAACCGGAAGCATAAGATTCCGATAAGATTTTATTCAAAATATCCAGCGAAGCATCATCCACATTCTCTCTGAGTGCATTAAAAGATCCCCAGCTTGCCTTATCGGAAGGAATCTGGGTGGTCTTTACCCAGTTTCCGTTGACATAGCTGAAAAAATCATCCTGCGGACGTATACTTTTATCCATATACGACAGATTGATCCCCTCTTCCTGTGCTGCTTCTTTTACCGGCGCGGCCGTTTCAACGGTTTCAGGCTTCCGGGCATCCGCCTTCTTTGCCGTACCGCATGAATTCAGGAATACAAGACCTGCAAAGGCCAGGATTCCGATATTTAACTTTTTCATTAAAG
>JAKOOI010000505.1 GCA_022701475.1 Weeksellaceae bacterium | reverse complement strand
GAGGAGATGGGCGGACTGAACGGTCTTCACTTCTTCCTTCAGAAAACAGCGATTCAGGGATCACCGGATATTTTAACGGCGATTACCAAAGTATACCAGCAGGGTGCGGAAAAGAAATATTCAGATAAGCATCCGTTCCAGAAGTATTTTGAAGAGGTAGAAGTAGGGGATTCCCTGGAAACCGCAGGAAGAACCGTTACCGATGCCGATATCGTGAATTTCTCCAATGTTTCATGGGATCATTTTTATGCACACACCGATGCAACAAGCTTAACGGGAACCATTTTCGATAAAACGGTTGCTCATGGCTATTTTATCCTTTCCGCAGCGGCAGGATTGTTCGTTTCCGGTAAAAAAGGACCGGTGATCGCAAACTACGGCCTGGAAAACTGTTCGTTCTTCAAGCCGGTATATGCCGGAGATACGATTACCGTTTATTTAACGGCCAAAGAAAAGATCAACCGGGGCGTAAAGGGGAGAAATATTCCTTCCGGCGTTGTAAAGTGGTTGGTGGAAGTGGTGAACCAGAGAGAAGAGGTGGTTTGTGTAGCTACGATTCTCACTCTGGTGGCGAAACATTCTCCTTTTATCGATCTGAATGTAAAGAATATTCAGAAAATCCTGAATGGCTTAACGGAGAAAACCCCTTCACAATGGGGGAAAATGTCTCCTCAGCAGATGATCGAACACCTGGAATATGGGTTGTTGGTAAGTTTAGGGGAACCGGAAGCCGATCAGTGTTTCACTCCTGAAGAGCAGTTGGAAAAATGGCAGGATTCCCTGTACAACCATCGCAAAATGCCGAAAGATTTCCAGGCTCCGTTCCTGAATGCCGACGGTTCTCTGCCGGAGCTGAAGCATAAAAATCTTGACGCTGCCAGGCAGTCGTTCCTGGATCATCTGAAAAGATTCTCGGTGTACTACAAAGAAAATCCGCAGGCGGAACACATGAATTTCGTATTCGGAAAACTGAATAAGGAAATGTGGGAACTGATGCACCGTAAACATTTTACCCATCACTTCGAGCAGTTCGGATTGGTATAATACAAAATAAAATTCATAAATTTAAAGGAGCCTTTTTTTAAGAGGCTCCTTTTTAATGCAGATTTATGGAACAACAATTTTTCAAAGACTTTGATTTTACCGGTTTCTGGAATGAAAGCAGTTATTCGGAGAGGGATTATACCGAACCTTTCCCGGATGATGAAACCATTCTTTCGGTAGAGCAGGAGCTGGGTTATCAGCTTCCGGCATCCTATATCGAATTGATGCGAATTCAGAATGGCGGATTGGTGGAACGGAGCTGCTTTCCGACAACCGGAGGTACTTCCCAGGCAGAGGATCATATTGCCATTACCGGAAGTATGGGAATCGGAAGGGAAAAGACCTACGCGCTTTGCGGAGAACTGGGCAGCCGTTTCATGATCGAAGAATGGGGGTATCCGGATGATGGGATCTACGTCTGCGACTGCCCTTCTGCAGGACACGATATGATCTTGCTGGATTATTCCGGATGTGGAAAAGACGGAGAACCGCAGGTGGTTCATGTGGACCAGGAAGCAGACTACAGGAAAACATTCCTGGCCAAAGACTTTGAAACCTTTATCAAAGGTTTGAAACCGGAAGAATATTTTGATCCTGAATAAATAAACTATTTTAAAATTAAATGACGATACCGATGAACAAGAGCTGGATGGAAAAATATGAAGAAGTAAAGCATATCCTGGTTTGCCCGACCGATCTGGAGACCTATTTTACTTCGGATGAGGTTGGTGGCCTGCCTGTGGAAAAGATGGAAATCGGCCAGGTTTCAATTCCTACCGGAAAAATACTGGTGAGGGATCCGCTGGTGTTCCTGAATGCCGGTGAAAAGCCTTATTTTACCGACGCTCCCAAAGGAAATTTTCCGGTAACCATTGCCGTGGTGAAATCCGAAGAGTGGGGCAACCGGTATGCGGCAGTAAAAGTGAAATTTACGGAGGGAAAGCCGGTACTTTATCAGGAAGCTTTAACCGGGAATGAGAATCTTGAAGGTTTACAGCAGGATGATTACTTCGGGTTCCATGTAGATGCCGGACTGGCCTGCATTGCCGATGCTGAAGCACTGCCTGCTTTTGACCGTTTCGTAAAAGAATTCACTGGAAACAACCTGTATGATGATTATTTTGCGGAACTGTTCAGAAAAAGTTACGAAGTAAATCCAGGTAATCAACGGGAAGGCGGCGACTGGATCAACTGGACCATTCCCGGGACGGCTTATCAGATCCCGATGTTTGCCAGCGGTTTCGGCGACGGCGCTTATCCGGTCTATTTCGCCTATGACGAAAACAACCATATCTGCGGTTTGTATATCCAGTTTATCGATATCGAATTGGCTTTAAGTGATGATGAAGAGGAAGAGGATGCTGTTGTTTAAATTTTACAATCGGATATGAAAGAAACTTTTGCAGAACAGGTCATCGAATTTAATAAAAATCTTCACTACAGCGGAAAACTTCCGGATGATTTTATGGTGATGAACCCTTATCTGGATAATCCGGAAACCCTGGAGGTGATGAAACAGTTTTACCGTAAGTACTACAATGACTCCAATCGGCGGAAATTCCTTTTAGGGATCAATCCCAGCCGCCACGGTTCCGGCGTTACCGGAGTTCCGTTTACTGATACCAAAAGGCTGGAAAGCATTTGCGGAATCAGGATGGCCTCAGCTCATACCCATGAGGTTTCTTCGGTTTTTGTTTATGATATGATTGCGGAATATGGCGGAGCCGAAGAATTTTACAAAGAGGTCTACATCAATTCGCCTTTCCCGCTGGCCATCGTCCGGAAATCGAAAAGCGGATGGGTGAATGCCAACTATTACGATGATAAAGCCCTTTTCAATGATGTCAAGGATTTTATGATCGAGTCCTTAAAAAAACACCTCAGCCTGAATCTGGAGGCTTCCGAAATTTTCATCATGGGTAAAAAGAATGCCGATTTCATCGCGAAGATCAATCAGGAAGCCCATGTGTTTGAAAAAATGACCGTTCTGGAACATCCGAGATACATTCAGCAGTACAAATCGAAAGAGAAGCAGCTGTATATCGATAAATACATTCTGGCCCTGAAAAAATAAATCCCCTGAGTGTTTTCAGGGGATTGGCATCACATTTATGCAATCATAATCTTATGATTCACCGGCAATCTCAGTACGGGTATTTGTCTGAAACTTCTTAATGCTACCGGGATCTTTTACTTTTTAATAATTTTATAAACTTCTGAAGAAGATTTTACAGTATAAACTCCTTTTGGAAGCGATGAAAGATCGGCTTCATTCGCGCCTTTCTGTGCTTCAATGGTCTTTACCAATTGTCCGGACTGGCTGTACACCTCGTATTTTCCGCTATTGGCAGTTTTAATGGTAATCGGTCCGCTGGTAGGGTTAGGATAAATGCCTGTTTCTTTTTTTGAAGCTTTTACATCATTCGCAGAAAGAACAATGCCGGTGTCTTTCACCCAGGTAAAGGCATCAAAAGACATATATCGGAAATCTCCTCCTAAGGTGATTGTAAGTTGATCAATAACGATGTTAGAATAGTTCTGACCATTCAGATTTGTCATATCAACCAGGGTGAACCCGTTTGTTGTTCCCAGTGAAGTAGCAAAGCCTGTCGTTTTAGTCTGGGTAAACTTTGTCACTCCGGAAAGCCTTCCCGTAATGGTAATGGTCCCTGTATTTACCAGGGCACCGAACGCATTAGTCAGATATACCCAGAATCTGTTGGTCTTAAAAAGGTTTGAAGTCGTCTTGATCGTCATTGAGGAATTAGCATACTGTGAGGTAGCTGTTCCGGTATTGTCTATAAAACGGTTATCTACTGCTGTTCCATTCCATCCGCCTCCGGGCAAAACGTAAATATCATAAGTCGCCACAGTAGATAGGATGTTAAAAATAACACCGTTATCCGTAAAACTGGAACTGCCTACAGATTCGGTCTCAAACTGTTCGGTGCTTGTTTGAGCATTCAATATAGTGCCAAAGAATATACAGCACATTGAAAAAAGAGTAGTAATACTTTTCATGATTTAAATATTTAAGGTGTTTTTATTTAAGGTCTGGAAGGGAAAATTCCTATTGTACAAATGATATAGTTCATTCCCAGATAAGGCGGCATGGTGTTTACCGGAACATTCTGTCCTGTATAAGTTACGGATCCGTAATTAATCATTGTATCCGGTGCCCCATCTGTAAAACTTGGAATCTGATCAAACTGTCTTCCGTTCGGCTGGCCGGTGATGGCAATTGAAGATGCAGTGGAAGGTGTTGTACTGCTGGCGTTGGTATTGGCCACTTTCAGCTGGCTGGCAAAACTTGGAAGATTCATCGCCAAAAGTGTGGTTTGCGGAACTCCGGCAGCCTCTCCCAGATTAATCGTTTTTCCTGTTGCAGAATTTCCTGTGCCGAAAGGAGCCCGTCCGTTAAGGTTCGGCAAAGCAAATGTTGTTTTTCCGTCTCCCCCATAAGTCGTTCCTAAAAGTGAGAAGAGCGCTGTATTTTGAGCAATACTCAAAATGGCACCGTTGCAGAGCATATACCCTTTCGGTGCAAAATCGCCTGCGAACATTTTTATGGTTCCTAATAGTTCGTCGTCCATGATGATAAAATTTTAATTAATCTAATCTTTAAAGTTTACGGTCTTGAAGGATAAATCCCCTGAACGCAGATAATGTAATTCATTCCCAGGTAAGGAGGCATGGTGCTTACCGGAACATT
>JAKOOI010000502.1 GCA_022701475.1 Weeksellaceae bacterium | reverse complement strand
ACCATCTGCGGATTTTTTTCGTTTATGATTCAGATTCTTTTTTTTATGTTAACTATAACGTAACTTTGTGTACTCGTAACGCAAATTTATAATATGGCAGGTTCAAAGAAATTACAGGATATAAAAGTAGCCGTGGATGCGGTGGTTTTCGGGTATTTCGATAAAAAAGACCTCCAGGTGCTTTTAATCCAAAGGAACATTGAGCCTTTCAAGGGCGGATGGGCGCTTCCGGGCGGCCTGGTGCTGGATGATGAAAACCTGGATGATGCAGTGAAGCGTGAACTCTGCGAAGAAGCCGGCATAAAGCCCGATTTTCTGGAACAACTCTATACCTTCGGTAATGTGGGCCGCGACCCGCGGAACCGGGTGGTTTCCGTCACCTATCTGGGGTTGGTAAACCCTTCTTACCACGAATTGGCTGCCGATTCCGATGCTGATGATGCCCAGTGGTTCGGCATCAACAGCCTTCCCGAACTGGCTTTTGATCATCAGACCATTATCGATACAGCATTGAAAAGGCTCAGGACTAAAATCCAGTACCAACCCATCGGCTTCAATCTGCTGAACGGGGAATTTGCCTTTTCCGAACTGGAAAACCTATACAAAACAATTGTCGGACAGGAAATCGACCGTCGTAACTTCCGGAAAAAAATCATGAGCTACGGCCTGCTGAATGAAACCGAAAACTTCAAAAAAGAAGGCAGCGGCAGACCCGGAAAGATGTTTACCTTCAACCAGGAAAAATACAGGGAACTGGAAGAACAGGGTTTTTATTTTGAACTGAAGTAGCTTCAACTTATTCGCATGAATGCTTATTAAAAAGCAGATTTTTCTTTTATAGATTTAAATATACGCTCGCAGATCGCGCGGATTTTGCAGATTTTTCGTGATCTGTGATATCATCAATTTATTGTTCACATGTAAATAAACTTATTGATTTTCAATGTTTTAATATTTAATTTATTAGCTTGGTAATTTTTACAATAAAGAATCTGCTTAATCTGTAAAATCTGCGGGAGATAATAAAAGAAGTACAGATTTGTAGCCGGAAATTTTATTCACCTGAAACGGGCCTCAATCTGTCTTTCATTAATCAGACCCGTATGACACACGCTAAAATCATCAATTCCATTATTAATTTCCTGAAATTTTTATCGTTGGAAATCAATCAGTTAATTATTTTAGCGTAAAATTAACACAAATTAATTTGGCAGGTAAAACCATATTCCTTTAAATTTGTGTAAAAATAACGCAATCATGAAATATACCGTACAGCATATCATCGAAAGATTTAATCATCAGGAAAAACCGGATTTTCTGTTTTTCTGGGGTCATACGGCAAAAAAAGAAGTGACCAAAGCCTGTTTCAGCCAGTGGTTTCCTGCTGATTTTCAGGAAGACGGTATCATCTACAGGACTGCCGAACATTATATGATGGCCGGGAAAGCGAGGTTGTTCAACGATGATGAAATCTTGGAACAGGTCATACAGTCTGAAACTCCGGATCAGGTGAAAAAACTGGGAAGAAAAGTCGAAAATTTTGATCCGCAGCTTTGGGATAAGTATAAATATGAGATCGTAAAACAGGGAAACCTGCTGAAGTTTTCACAGAATAAAGAGCTTAAGGAATTTTTACTGTCCACGGAAGAAAAAGTCTTGGTAGAAGCCAGTCCGTACGACACCATCTGGGGCATCGGAATGCCGGAAACCCATCCTGAGGCCATAAATCCATCGGAATGGAACGGTGGAAATTTCCTTGGGTTTGCTTTGATGGAAGTACGGGACGAATTAAGAGAAAAGTAAAAATTCTGTAATGCATTAAAAATTAAGCCCGGAATGCAACGGGTAACAATAAAAGAAGTCTTTAACTAAAATTTACGTTATGGGAAGTACAAGATACGACATGGACGCTCGTTTTGACAGAGCAAGAAAGATGGGATATGCATCCAAAAGTGCAGGTGAAATTTTCACTCAGAACGCGGAAAGAAGGGCACACGAATCAATGAACCCGAATGGTATTTTCTTCAGGGAAGCCCGGGATTCATCCGTACACCCGGAATCATTTCCGATTATTTTAGGACTGGATGTTACCGGAAGCATGGGCCATATTCCCTATAACCTGATCCAGGAAGGCCTTCCCAAACTGATGGGCGGAATTATCCAGGGCGGAGTTCCTGATGCAGCACTCCTGTTTATGGGAATCGGTGACCATGAATGCGACAGTTACCCGCTACAGGTAGGGCAGTTTGAATCCGGTGACGAAGAGCTGGATATGTGGCTGACCAGAACCTACATCGAATCCGGTGGCGGCGGGAATGGGGGAGAAAGTTACTTATTGGCCTGGTATTTTGCCGCTTTCCATACCCGTACCGATGCCTTTGAAAAAAGAAATCAGAAAGGATTGCTGTTTACCGTGGGTGACGAACCCTGCCTGAAGACCCTTCCTGCTTCTGCGATCCGCGAGATCATGGGAGCCGGCCAGCAGACCTTTACCCATAAGGAGCTCCTGGCTGAAGCAAGAAAGAAATATGAAGTCTATCATATCAATGTACTGCACTCAGACCAGGCGATGCGGGCCGACCGCGGATGGAAAGACCTGTTGGGAAGGAATTGCGTATCGATCACCGATTACCGGGATGTTCCGTATGTGATCAAGGAAATTGTCTGCAAAACCCGTAAAGCCGGAGAACATACAGCACATGAACAACGGGAAGGATGGAGTGGAATGATTCAAAGGTTTTTAAGATGAAAACGGCAGAAATTGTAATAGGACTGGGATTCGGTGATGAGGGCAAAGGCATCACCACCGATTTCCTGGCAGCGAGGAATCCGGAA
>JAKOOI010000486.1 GCA_022701475.1 Weeksellaceae bacterium | reverse complement strand
CCGGCCAATTATTCATTTAATTACGGAAACGTCCATTTCATGGTGCTGGACGATATCCTGTACCCGGATCCGCGCGACGGCAAAGGCTATTGGGGCGGCTTCCGTGAAGACCAGCTGAAGTTCATTGAGAACGACCTGAAGCTGGTGGATAAAAATAAACTGATCGTCGTTTCTTTTCATATTCCCTTAGAGCACAAAAACGAAGATAATTTCAGGAATTCCGACCGTCAGAAATTATTCGATAACCTGGCTCCTTTCAAGAATGCTTTGCTTTTGTCGGCGCATACCCACATCCAGCAGCAGCTGTTTTACGGTAAGGAAGCCGGATGGAACGGCTCCAAAGACCTTCACGAGTATAATGTGGGAACTACCTGCGGCGACTGGTGGTCCGGAACTTCCGATGACCTGGGACTGCCGACTTCTACCATGAGGGACGGTACCGCAAAAGGATACTCCTTCATCAGCTTCAGCGATAATGAATACAAGGTCAGATACAAAACCGCAGGAAAACCGGAGGACTACCAGATCAGCCTTTCCGTTCCGGAAGTAGTCCCGTTTCCTTCAAAAACATCTGCCAAAGTACTGGCCAATTTCTTCATAGGGAGCAGAAAAGACAAGGTGGAATACAGGATCGACGGCGATAAGTGGGAAGACATGCAGTATGACGAAACCGTAGATCCGGGTTTTGTCACCTCAGTTTACAAATGGGATACTGCAAAAACCATGATGGCCGGAAGAAGGCCTTCCAATCCGGAAATGTCCAGGCATATCTGGACCGGCGAGTTCCCGAAGAAACTTTCCTTAGGAAAACATAAAGTTGAGGTAAGGGCAACGGATATGTATGGCAATACCTTTTCCGCAACGGAAGAGTTTGAGGTGCAGAACCAGATCATCATTCCTTGATTTTTTCATTTTTTACTATACTTTCAATGGAAACCGGCCCGCTTTTGGGCCGGTTTTGATTTTTAATAACTGAACGACAAACCTTGAAGGTTTAGCATTGAACGCTTTTGGATCGGTTTAATTTTAAACTAAACCTAAATCTAAATCTCAACCTTAAAAATTTACACATTTATTATATCAATCGTCACCATATCTCCTGCGGACTGTATTTCCCGATCATCTTTCGTAAATTTGCCGGTACAAATAAAAAAATCTTAGAAATGAACATCAACGGAAAAAATGCTGTGATTACCGGCGGCGGAAGAGGACTGGGAAAAGCGGTGGCACTGGCACTGGCGGCAGAAGGCGTCAACATCGGAATTGCAGGAAGAAATGAAGAAAACCTTAAAATGGCGGTTGATGAAATCCAGAAGCTGGGCGTGAAAGCGGCATACGCGGTTTTCAGCATCGATAATGAAATCCATGTAAAAGCAGGCATCGAGTCGCTTGCGGAACAGCTGGGAGGAATCGATATCCTGATCAACAATGCCGGAATCGGTGACTTCGGGTCTATTGAAGAAATGCCTTCCGAAACCTGGGAGCAGGTCATCAAAACCAACCTGTTTGGGGTATACTATGCGGCAAAAGCAGCTCACCCGTACATGAAAGCTAAAGGCGAAGGCGATGTCATCAATGTGGCTTCAACGGCAGGGCTGAAAGGCGGTCCCAACATGTCGGCTTATGCAGCTTCAAAGGCAGCCGTGGTTTCCCTTTCACAGTCGATGATGGCGGAATGGAGAAAGCAGAACATCCGCGTCATTACCCTGACGCCGAGCACGATTGCTTCCGATATGTCCATCCAGGGCGGCCTTACCGACGGGAACCCGGACAAAGTCCTTCAGCCGGAAGACTTTGCAGAATGGGTACGCGACATCCTGAAAATGAACAGAAGGGCACTCATTGCCAACGGATCTATCTTTTCCACCAATCCGTAACCGGGTTAAAATTCAAAGTGTAAAATTTCGGTTCAAAAGTTCTTCCTGAAGAACCTGATCGTATATTAAAGCGGGCTCCGGTCCGCTTATTTTATTACAAACGGTTCACAAAATACAAAATTCTATAAAAAATCAACCATGAACCATGAACCATCAACTATCACCCATCACTCATTACTCGTCACTCATAATTATAAGGAGCTGTTTCCGGCTATCCACTCTTACTCCTCGCGCCGCTGCTAAAGCCTCCGCCTGCTGTGGGGTAACCGTTGCTATCCGGGCTATGGCATGGATGGGAAGATTTCGCGTCAGGTATAAATCAACGTTGGCCATATTCATATTCCCTACAGATTCCACGGGTTTTCACGGATGATGGGTGGCTTCGGCTCCGCTCAGCCATCGGAAAGCTGTTCCTTAGATTTATGGGACTATAAAAAATATTTGATTTTTTTAACTTTTATGCGCTTTTGAGTACTTGAAATAATTTAATAATACGTTTTTGAATTTTAAAATGGTGATTTTAAACAGCAAAAAGCTAATTGCTATCAGCTGCTTATCAGCATGAGTCAATGCCGCTTTTTTATATAGAATGGATGTCTTTTGACCCTCTTGCGGTTGAAATTTTCCGGTTATTTAAGCAACCCTGATTCAATTGAAAATCTTTAATTTTCCTTCTCATGTGTTCTGAAATATTTTCAAAGCATCATCAATCTAATATCTAATGTGTCTTATGTGTTAAATTTCATCCGGCTTATTTCATTTCTAAAAACGTAAAAACATCAATCCTCAATTTAATACGGCAATTTTAAAAATTCAATTTTTAAATATTTATTTTTGCAGTAAATTATTCACATGCAAAATTATTTAGAATTCGATTTCAGAATCACCCCGCTTCAGCCATGGAACGAGATCCTGATGGCCGAACTGATACAGATCGGTTTCGACAGCTTCACCGAAGAGCTGGAAGGGATTTTAGGATATATCCAGAAAGACCTTTTCAATGAAGAAGAACTGAAGGCCTTGCCGCTTTTTAAAAATGATGAAGTAAAAATCGAATATACCTTCAAAGAAATGCCCAACATCAACTGGAACGAAGAATGGGAGAAAAACTTCGAGCCGATTAACATTGATGATAAAGTGCTGATCCGTGCCGAATTCCACCAGTCGGTACCGGGAATGCACGAAATCGTCATCCAGCCGAAAATGTCTTTCGGAACAGGCCATCACCCGACGACCCATCTGATGATCCAGCAGATGATGGACATTGATTTTAGCGGGAAGAAAGTACTGGATATGGGCTGCGGGACTTCCGTACTGGCTATTTACGCCAAACAGAACGGCGCCGGGGAAACCAAAGCCATCGACATCGACGAATGGTCGGTGGAAAACTCAAAGGAAAATGCCGCACGGAATAATGTGGAACTGGACATTGAACTGGGAACCGCCGAAAACCTCGGAAACGAAAACTACGATATTATTCTCGCCAATATCAAAAGGAATATACTGATTTCAGATATCCCGGTCTATGTTACCGTACTGAACGACGGCGGTAAACTTCTGCTGTCGGGACTCTGCTTCTTCGATGTGGACGATATTCTGGAAGTCTGCAAAGAAAACGGGCTGGAGCTTAAAAAGCAGCTGCAAAGGGAAGAGTGGGTAAGCCTGCTTCTCGAAAAATAAATGCCACAGAATAGTAATATGAAAACCTTTTTTACCGTCCTGTTTCTGCTGACCTTACAACTTTTGTCTGCGCAGCAAGAAGTATACGCCAACGGGATCTTTAGTTTTGAGGAAAATAAACCTCAAAAGATATTTACGGACGGCACCAGGATCCGCCGTTCTCCCGGTGTGAATGCGCCCGTTCTGGATTCCTTACAGGCCAATCATCAGGTAATGGTTCTTAAAAAGGATGAAACGGTGCTGAAGCTGGGTGAAAGAACCGCAAACTGGTATAAAATTTCTTATCTGAAAAATGATAAAAATGCTGAAGGCTATGTCTGGGGCGGAAATCTCTGCATCGGTTACCGGAATAAGAACGGGTATGACTTTCTTTTAGGCCTGACGAAAACCGTAACTAAAAAAGATCCGCAGTTTCCCACTGAGGCCATTCAGCAAAACATCGCTGCCGTCAGGATGATGGAAGGCAATGCCGTACTTGATGAGGTTTCCTTTGAAACGGGTTCGGGAGAAAGCCTGAGCTATGGAACTTTTATGGTAGAAAGCAATCATAAGCTCAAGAATGTAGAATTTATCCTGAAAGCCACTGTCTCCGGTGAAGCCTGCGGCATTCCCGGGTATGACCAGTATATTCTCTGTACCGGCAAAAAGCTGGTGGCGCTGCCTCAGCTGATGAGCGTAGGGGATGCCGATGTGTATTACCATCACGAAGAGTTTATTTTTCCCAATGATAAAGGCGGTATTCCCGATGCTTTCATTTTTAAAATGGAAGAAATGGAAAGGGATGAAAAAGACCGTGAAAAAAAGAAAAAATCCTCAAAAGCATACCGCTGGGACGGGACGGCCTATAAGCCGAAATAAAAGCAGCACTTAACCTGTATCATGGAACATAATACCTTCAAAATGGCCGACGGAAATTTTACCGGACCAAAGGAACGACAGCAGCCTTTCCCGGTGCTGGCAACCGAAAGATTGGTGTTGCGGAGGTTCCGGCAGGAGGATGTCGGGTCGGTATATCAGGGACTGTCGCATCCGGAGGTGATCAGGCATTACGGCGTCAGCTATGACAGCCTTGGAGCTGCGCAGGAACAGATGGATTGGTATGCTGCGATTGAGAGGGAAGAAAAAGGGATCTGGTGGGCGGTCTGTGATCATAAAAATCAAACCTTTCTGGGAGCTGTCGGATTCAACGACCGGAGTAAAGAACACCGTAAAACAGAAATGGGATACTGGCTGCTGCCTCAGTACTGGGGATCGGGAATCATCAGCGAAGCGGGACTTGCCGCCTGCGAATATGCCTTTCAGAAAATGTCGGTCCACCGGATCGAAGCCGTAGTGGAAACGGAAAATGCCAACAGTAAAAAAGTAATGAAACAACTTGGCTTTGAGCTTGAAGGCGTCATGAAAGACTGCGAAATAAAAGACGGGAAATTCATCAGCCTGGAAATGTATGCTAAACTCAACCGGATGTAATAGGTATTTCCTGACTTCTTGTTTCGGATCCTAACCGGAATTCTCCTGATAATAAAATAAAGTAACGGTCACAAACCTAAAGGGTTTTTAAAACCCGTTAGGTTTATCTATTCACTGAATTTGAATTGATCCTGCCATTAGATTGATTTTAAAAATCATAATATTTCTTCCTGTTAAAAACAAAAAACCTCACAACAAAAGTTATGAGGCTTAAAGTGAGCGCGAAAGGATTCGAACCTTTGACCGTCTGCTTAGAAGGCAGATGCTCTAT
>JAKOOI010000253.1 GCA_022701475.1 Weeksellaceae bacterium | reverse complement strand
AGTAAGATCCGCTACAGCCTCCATCTGCCACAGTACCTGTCTTATCTGTTCACCGGGATCTGCGTTTCGGAATTTACCTCGATCGGCTGTCATACCAACCTGTGGGATTACGATAAGAACCGTTACCACGACTGGGTATACGAAGAAGGGATTGATGCGCTGCTGCCGCCGATCGTTCCTACTTCGGCAAGCATCAATACCTCTTACAGGAATAAAAAAATAAAAATCGGGGTCGGGATCCATGACAGCTCTTCCGCCCTGCTGCCTTACATCCTGAGCAAAAAGGAACCTTTCCTGCTGCTTTCAACCGGTACCTGGAGCATTTCACTGAACCCGTTCAATGACGAAAGCCTTTCGGACGAAGATATTGAAAACAACTGCCTGAATTACATGCGTATCGACGGCAAACGCGTAAAGGCCTCCCGATTCTTTATGGGAAATGAATACAAGATCCAGGTGGAAAAGCTCTGCGCCCATTACGGAAAAGAATACGGCTTCCACAGGGAAGTACGTTTCGACCAGGAACTGTATCTCCGGCTGATGGAACATCAAACCGTCTATTTCCGGTTTGAAGGCATCATGCTGAAAAGGAAAATGATCAGCGCCACGGATCTGAATTCTTTCGCTACCTTTGAGGAAGCGTATCACCAGCTGATGATCGAGCTGATGGACCTGCAGATCCACACCATCCAGAATGCCATCGGAAATTCGGAAATCAGGAATATCTACATCGACGGCGGATTTACCGACAACGATGTATTTATGAAGCTGATGTCTCATCATTTCCAGCATTACCGGGTGATGTCCACGCACTCTCCGTTAGGATCCGCATTAGGAGCCTCGATGGTGATTTCCAACAAAAAAACCGACGAAACCTTTTTACAGCAACATTATCAGATGAAAGTGCTTCAACCTTTAATTTTTAATTTGTAAATTATGTCATTTCCATTTGATACTAGATATGCCTCGCTCGAACTTTTGATCGAAAGGGCAAGGAAAAGAATGCCCCGTTTTGCCTTCGAATACCTGGACGGCGGCTGCAATGAAAACATTAACCGCGACCGGAATACCAGCGAGCTCCGGGAAGTGCTGCTCCGTCCGCGCTACCTCAACAATTATGCAGAAGCAAGCATGGAAACGGAACTCTTCGGGGTGAAATATTCCGCACCTTTCGGGATTTCCCCGGTAGGCCTGCAGGGCCTGATGTGGCCGAATGCCCCGGAAATCCTTGCCAAAGCCGCTTTTAAACACAACATCCCTTTTATCCTGAGCACCGTAACCACCAGCAGCATCGAAAGAATTGCGGAGCTGACGGAAGGAAAAGCCTGGTACCAGCTCTATCATCCAAGGGAAGAATGGCTGCGGGACGATATCCTCAGGCGCTGCGAAACCTCCGGATATGACGTCCTGGTGGTCCTGGCCGATGTCCCTACTTTCGGGTACCGCGCCAAAGAGATCCGGAACGGGCTGGCCATGCCGCCGCAGCTGAACCTGAGGAATGTTTCCCAGGCCCTGGCCAGGCCGCAATGGTGTGCAGAAATGCTGAAGCATGGCATTCCCTCCTTTAAAACGATGGAGAAATACATGGATAAAAACATGAATATAAAACAATTGGGACAGTTCATGAATTCCACCTTTTCAGGCAGGCTGAACCCGGACCGCATTAAAGCCATCCGCGACCAGTGGAAAGGCAAGCTCGTCATCAAAGGCGTAGCTTCCGGTGAAGACGCCGAAGAAGCGGTACGCCTGGGCTTCGACGGGATGATCATTTCCAATCACGGCGGAAGACAGCTGGATGCCGGCGAATCTACCATTGCTGTCGTAAAGGAGATCAGTGAAAAATACAAAGGCAAGATCAAAATCATGATGGACAGCGGGGTGAGGACCGGTCCGGATGTGGCGCGGGCCCTCAGCTGCGGTGCCGAATTTACCTTTATGGGCCGTACCTTTATGTATGCTGTAGGTGCCCTAGGCGACAAAGGCGGCGACCACATTATCGAAATGCTGAAAATGCAGTTCCGCCAGGTGATGGAGCAGGTATGCTGCGAAAAACCGGAGGATCTGCAGCTTTTCAGGGTAAAATAGGAAAGAAAGCGTGGTGAGTGATGAGTGATGAGTTATGAATCATAAGATCAACAAATAATCTGAGGAGTATTTCTAATAAAGCTGTGGATATTGATTTTGTTAATCAACACGAGGAAATTATAGTTTCCTCAGCAAAAAATTGTCGTTTATATTTTACAGAAAAAAGATCATTCAATAGAAGCGGGTTTTAACCCGCTTTACTTATAACCGGCACGGATCGGCTTCAGCCAAAACTTATCACAGCGAAACCGACGCAACGGACAGTGGCTTTCAATTCCGGGCAGGCTTTACTGATTCTGATAGTAAACCACAATGTTTTTTGAATTGAAAGGGATGAAATAGTAACCCTCAGTATCATTGGCAAGGATCCCGTTTTCTGAAATCCGGTCAAACCTTCTTGGCAGTAAGGATTTATCTTTGAACATGATATTTGATTTGTTTTTATCATCTCTGAAAATACCGAACCTTTTGTCAAAGCTATCCTGGGCAAAATAATGATGAAAAAGGTATTTACTCTTGAAAAGCTGAAAACCGTAGTAATACCAGATGCCTTTCTTTTTTAACGCTACCATTTGTGAAGTGTCGATTTCTGCATAATCATCATGCTCGACAGGCAATACAACTTTTCCTGTTACAGCGTCAATGGCTCCATAGTATCCTTTGCTCTTTACTATAAACAGGCGCGGACGTATGGGTTTTATTTCATCAAAAACGACTTGTTTTCCATCCGGCAAAAACAGGCTGTATTTCCCGTTAGCCATCCTTTCGATTTGAGGTGGTGCTGCTGCTACTGCCTCTGCACAGATATTGGGTTTTACATATTCATCCGTTATTTTACTTTCGTACAGATCGTACAAAAAGGTTTGCTGCCCGTTATTTCCGGATTTTACAAAGCGGACGACGGATTTCAGGGGATGATGGGTTTCCGACAGGCCTGTAAGGATTCCCGGATAAAACCGGTAATTTCCTTCCCTTTCAATAATATTGTAAGAATTGGTCTGTTTATCAAAGATTAAAGCTGAATTTTTTATAAACGGATAGGCCTCCGTAAATCGTTTGTTAAAAAGGCTGTCCTTTGTCTTTATATTGATG
>JAKOOI010000475.1 GCA_022701475.1 Weeksellaceae bacterium | reverse complement strand
CTTTCACACTCTTTTTCCGTACAGGTTAAGATAGCGATATCCGGCATCTGGGTGGGCTTACATTCATCTACCTGGCGGATTTACCGTTTTTTCCGGGAGCTTCTTCCTGCTATCCGCTCATACTCCTCGCCCCGCGGCATTCCCGGCCCGGCTGTGGGGTAACCGCTGCTATCAGGGCTATGGCAGCTGTCTGTCACGCAAACATCGGGCAATCATTTCCCAGAGAAGAATGCTGACCGTTATTTTAATAAATGGAACTCCCGGCTTCCTCCTTCCGACCTTATTAATCCGGTCACAAATTGAGCTTACGTTAAATCATTTAAATCAATCAATAGCGCCGGGCTTTAGACCGGCGGCATTATTTTTACCAAAAACGATCCACGGTTAGTTCATACCGGATCATCATGTTGGCGTAAGAAACTTCATCCGGACTTCTTCCTGCTTCGTAATCCGGTCATCCATTCCGGTTTACGTTATGTAAGATAAACTGTTTCTTTCAATAGCAGTTCTGAGGTAAGCACCAAAAAAAAGATCCGCTTTTTCCGGATCTTTTCTGTTTATGAATTCAGGGCCTGGCTGAGTTTTACCGCATCCTGATTGCTGGGGTCATACTGGAGAGACTTGGCAATGTGTTCCTTTGCCTTGTCAGGATTGTTCTGCTGTTCCGAAAAGGCTACGTAGAAATAGGCGTAAGCCAGGTTTTTCCTGCTCTGTTCCACTTCTTCCGGCTTTACGGCAGCGATGTATTTCTCATAGGCCAGTTTTGCGTTGGCATCGTCCTTGGCCGACTGGTAAGCATAGGCCTGGCTGTAATACGACGGTGCCCAATCCGGCAGCAGTGCGGATATTTTTTTCCAGGTATCGATGGCATTTGTCCAGTCAGCTGCTTCCTGATAGGCAGTTGCCAGCTTGGCCAATGCTTCAGTATCTTTAGGATTGGTCTCAATCTGTTTTTTAAGGCCTTCGATAACAGAATTTCCCTGAGCCTGTTGAGCTGTTGCAACAGCGGCATTCTCTGTTGGGGTAGTCTGTGCCTGGGCAAAGAAAGCACCTCCTGTCAATATTAAACCCAATATCAGGGTTTTGCTGTTCATTTTTGTCATTTTCATAATTCCTACATTTTAAACGTATCCTAAAGGTAGCCAATAAACTGACTCTGTAAAAATTAAATTTGCAACCTTTAAGGTTTTTTAGAAAAGATTAACGCAATACGGAATTCCTTTATATAAATTTTTGATTCACAACAAACGGGGCTATCTTTGTAAGAGTGACTTTTTAAATAAAAAAACATGAACATCATACTGGCATCCACCTCAACGCTGTTCGGAGGAAACTATCTGGAATACCTCCGGGAAGAACTGGTACAATTATACAAAGGCATCGATGAGCTGATCTTTATTCCTTTCGCGAGGCCCGGCGGAATTTCCCATGAAGAGTATACGGCAAAAGCACGTTCTTTCTTTGAAACAATGGGAATCCGGGTCAGGGGCCTTCATGAATTCGAAGATCAGAAAGAGGCAGTTAACCAAGCACAGGCCTTCTTTACCGGAGGCGGGAATACTTTCCTGCTGGTCAAAACCCTGCATGAAGAAAACCTGATGGCCGTATTGAAAAAGAATGTGGAAAGCGGGAAACCTTACCTGGGCTGCAGTGCCGGCAGCAACATCGGCGGACAGAACATGAAAACCACAAACGATATGCCGATCGTTTATCCGCCGAGTTTTGATTGCATGGGGCTGGTTCCGTTCAACATCAACCCGCATTACCTTGATCCGGACCCGCACCTGAAACACAACGGCGAAACACGGGAAACCCGGATCAAAGAATTTTTGACGCAGAACGATCTTAAAGTAGCGGGACTCCGCGAAGGCAACTGGATCAGGCGCAAGGGTGACCGGATTACTGTAGAAGGAACCGGGCTGACCCGGATCTTTGAAAAAGGAAAAGAGCCGTATGAAATAGAAAGCGGAAGCCTGTTGTCATGATGAAGGATTCTGACCCCAATGACATCAACCGGTTTATCGAAGACAACCTTCTTAATTTCTCCGTCAACGGTACGGGATGGAACGGGTTGATCCGCAATATGCTGCACGAGTTCTGTCTGGCCGGATGGGACATGAACAGCCGTGTTTCCGGAAAGGAAAAGTTCGGTGAACTGCGCTGTTACTCAGTTTCTCCGGATAAAAATATCAATGCAGAGATTCATAAAATCATCAGCACCTATTCAGAATTATCCTCCATCACCTGCGAAAAATGCGGAAAGCCAGGCCTTACAAGGGGCTACAACGGCTGGCAGGAAACTTTATGCCTGGAGCATTATCAGAAAAGGGTATACCGTATTGAAATCAGAGATGAGAGGCTGCTTCTTCATGAATCTTATGTTGATCTTAAAGAGATTTCCCGGGTGGAATGCACAGCGGATCTAAAAAAGACAACCATCTTCTTTCCGGATGTCCGGACCGGGAAAGAGAAATCTGCAAGTTTCTCATGGCAGGAACCTGATTATTACCTGCTGCTGAAATCAATACCTTACAGGGCTTTTGCAGGAGAAACCGGGGATTACGTAAAGGCCATGTTCAGCCATCTGCAGTTCTGCGAGATCTGCGGACACCGTGCAGTGGATAAAAAGATCTGCCTGCGGTGCCACTATGATGCCTGGCAGGATTCATTCCTGGAAGACTATGAAAGCAGGATACAGTATTTAAAGCATTGCCAGATGGATGTTTTTATAGATGAGGATGATTACGGAAAAGTTTTTCATTCCGACCGGTCCTTTGATAAAATACCGGATTACCGGTTCCTGTTTACAGATGGGGAACTGGAAGAATACAAAGCGGACAGGTAAGGCTGGAAGAATCCTGAAATTTTAAATTATCTTTGAATAAAGAATGATATTGCAATGAAAAACTTTGTCCCTGTACTCCTGCTTTCATCAGCCCTATGGTCTGCCCAGGATATAGCCGGAAAGCTGGAGGCAGCTACCCAAAACCTCCTGAAATCCCCGGCTGCCGTTTCCTCAAACCTTTCCTTTTATGTAACGGATGAGAACGGGAAGCTTATGTATGAATACCAGGGGAACAAAAGGCTTTCCACGGCTTCCACCCAGAAGATATTTACGGCTGCGGCAGCTTTGGAAACCCTGGGGAAAGAGTATACCTACACCACAACATCCGGCTACTCCGGAACGGTCAGCGGCGGAACGCTGAACGGAAACCTGTTCATCCGTTCCACGGGAGACCCTACCTTGGGAAGCTGGAGGTATGAAGGATACAAACCTGAAAATTTCCGGCAGAAACTCCTGGATGCCGTTAAAAAAGCCGGGATCCGGAAAATTTCCGGCGACCTGGTTATTGATGATTCGTATTTCGACCACCAGACGATTCCCGGAGGATGGCCCTGGGATGACCTGGGCAACTATTACGGAGCCGGCGTCTGGGGCGTCAACTGGAGGGAAAATCAGTTCGACATCAACATCAGCGGGACCGAATTCAAAAGCTTTTCCTATCCGCTGGAGGGCGTCAGGTGGCTGAACGACCTGAAAACCGGGGGAACCTCGGACCAGAGCCTGATTTTCACGGCACCGCATTCGGATGTGGCTTTGATCAACGGTACGCTTCCGGCAAAACCGGTTACCGTTTCAGGTGCGGTACCGGA
>JAKOOI010000425.1 GCA_022701475.1 Weeksellaceae bacterium | reverse complement strand
TTACTTTTTACTTTTTACTTTTTACTTTTTACTTTTTACTTTACAAAACTTCCACAATCTTCTGGTAAATCTTGTTCAGCGTAAATTCATCACCGGGCTGCATGCCCATCATTTTCCTGGCCATCGGGCTTTCCGGGGAAATGGCATAAAAGCGGTCTCCCTCGAAGAAGAATTCCCCCAGGGAAACGGAAATATAGAACCGGGCTTTGTTGGTAATCACCAGCGAACCCAGCTGTACCCGCCCGGTAGGATTGTTCAGTACTTTACCCATATTTCTTTTCAGGTCATTCAGGGCACCCATCTGCCGTTGCATCTGGTAAATTTCCTCCTGCATTTCCTCTCTCATGCTGTCATACTTGGGCGTCTTTTTTATTTCACGGCTGGCTTCCAGCGTGAATTCCATAAAGTTTTTCAGCTTTTCAATTTTTCCGGCAATAACAGCCTTTACATAATTTCTGATATTATTTTTTTCGAATACAGTCTTCTCCATGCATCAAATCTTTATATAAAGATAATATTTTTCAGATAATCCGTACTTTGATTTTATCAATGAAAATGATTTGATTTTTTCCGGAAGTATGAAAAACAGCAAACGGGTTCACAGATGCAGACGGAGTGAGCTTTAAAAGAACATGAATGATCCGGATCGGTCTTATCTCCTATTGAAAATCATTCCGGAATAAGCCGGAGCCGGCCCATCCTTATACCGGCCGGCAGGAAAAAACGCTTTTCATAAAGAGGGATACAAATGATTATGACGGATCAGGGACTGGAATCCCAATGCTGCCTTCATTTTATTTTTCCGCCAGCTTCTTCAGGTTCTCCAGTCCTTCCCCGTAGGATTTCCCCATCTGGTAATCCATCAGCGGCCTCATCATTTTCATCATGGGATGCTGCTCGGTTTCCATGGTCCAGGTGACTTTTGTGGAATTTCCTTCCGGTACCAGAATAATTTCAGAGAAAGCCCGGCCTTCGAAAGGCTTCCTGAAAATCATCTCCGATTTCTGCTTTTTATAAAGAATAAGTTCCAGAAGTTGCTGGCAGCCCGCCCCGGCTTCGTCATTGCTGCTGTCCCAGCAATAGGCATCCCCTTTTTTGCCGGGCTCTCCGGTATAGGTAATTTTCATATCCGGATCCAGTTTCATCCAGGGATTCCATTCATTGACGGCCTTCATGGTCCGGACATGCTGCCAGACCTTTTCCTTGGGCACACCGATAACTATGGATTTTTCATAATGATAGGTTTTGCCGAAAGCCAGCAGGGCAATGACAGCATAGATAACGATAAGAAGGATAAGAACCCCGATCATTTTAACGGTTGTTTTCATAGGTCAGCAAGGTTTTATTTTATTTTCAAAAATAGCTGATCTTCTGCTCATCTTTTCTTGGCATAGGACAAGATTCATCAAAACCGATCATTTTGTCACACTTTTTTTCCGGGGCATTATTTTTGAGCATTCAACCACCGGAATCACCGTGATCCGTTACTTTTACAGGAATTTAAAACCAAATTTATGAATACATTAACCGAAACTTTCACTACTCCATATCAGGCAGCTCCCTTTACTTCCGTCAAAAATGAAGATTACCTGCCGGCTTTCAGAGAGCTGATCCGGAAATCGGAAGAAGAAGTCGAAGCCATTGTAAACAATCCTGAGGAACCGGCATTTGAGAATGTGATCGAAGCACTGGCTTATTCGGGAGAGCAGCTGGACCGCGCTTCCAACATCTTTTTCAACCTGAATTCTGCCGAGACCAGTGATGAACTGCAGCAGATCGCGCAGGAAGTTTCTCCGATCCTTACTGAATATTCTTCAAAAATTTCCCAGAATGAGGCTTTATTCAATAAAATTAAAAAAGTACATGACGAAAAAGAAAAATACAACCTGAACGGAGAACAGCAGATGCTGTTGGACGAGACCTATAAAGGTTTTGTAAGAAGCGGTGCGCTGCTGAATGAAGAAGACAAAGAAAAATTAAAGAAAATCAATATGGATTTATCTTTAAAGTCGCTTCAGTTCGGACAGAATGTTCTTGCTTCGACCAATCATTATTTCAAACACATCACAAATAAAGAAGATCTTGCAGGCATTCCTGACGCCATTCTGGAGCAATATGCCGAAGAAGCAAAAGAAAGAAACCTGGAAGGCTTGGTGGTAACGCTCCAGTATCCGAGCTATATCCCTTTTATGACCTATGCGGAAAACCGGGAGCTGAGAAAGGAAGTGGCATTGGCCAACGGTAAAAAATCTTTTGACGGCGGTGAGTTCGACAATCAGAATTTAATTAAAGAACTGCTTTCCTTAAAACAGCAGAAGGCAGAACTGCTGGGTTATAAAAACTATGCAGACTATGTTCTGGAAGAGAGAATGGCAAAATCCCCGGCAAAAGTAATTGATTTCCTGAATGAACTTTTAACCAAAGCACAACCTTATGCAGCCAGAGAAATCGAGGAGCTCAAGGCATTGGCAAAAGCAGACGGGATTGATGAAATGCAGGCGTACGACCATGCTTTTTATGCTGAAAAACTCCGTAAAGCCAAATATGATTTGAATGACGAAGAACTGAAACCTTACTTTCCGCTGAATCAGGTTCAGGATGCTGTGTTTGGTTTAGCCCATACCTTATTCGGATTAAATTTTAAAGAAAGAGACGACATTCCGAAATACCACGAGGAGGTAAAAGTATATGAGGTTTGGGAAGGAGAAAACCATTTATCCAACGAAAATCAGCCAGAAGCTAAAAGCCAGGAGCCAGGAGCCTTTAAAGCCCTTCTGTACGTAGATTATTTCCCGCGAAAAGGCAAAAGGGCCGGCGCCTGGATGACGAGCTATAAAAGCCAGTATCAGAAAGACGGTGAAAATTCCCGTCCGCACATCTCCATTGTCTGCAACTTCAGCAAACCGACCAAAGACACGCCAAGCTTACTTACTTTCCAGGAAGTGACCACCCTGTTCCATGAATTCGGGCATGCGCTCCATGGAATGCTGGCCGATACACAATATCCTACCCTTTCCGGAACTTCCGTGAAATGGGATTTTGTGGAATTGCCGTCGCAGTTCCTGGAAAACTTCTGTTACGAACCGGAATTCCTGAAAACGTTTGCCAGACATTATACCACCGGGGAAGTTCTACCTGATGAAAAGATTGAAAAAATCGCCCAGTCAAAAAACTTCATGGAAGGCTACCAGACATTGAGGCAGATCGGCTTCGGGCTGCTGGACATGAATTACCATACAAAAGTTGGAGAGTTAGAGAGCAAAAGCGTGAAGGAGTTTGAGGATGAATACACGAAAGCTGCACAATTATATCCGGCCCATCCGGAAACGGCGATGAGCCCGAGCTTTTCCCATATCTTCCAGGGCGGGTATTCGGCAGGATATTATTCCTACAAATGGGCAGAAGTACTGGATGCCGACGCGTTCCAGTATTTCAAGGAAAACGGGATTTTCAATCCGGAAATTGCCGCTAAGTATAAAGTCCTCCTTTCTTCCGGCGGTACCAAAGACCCGATGGAGCTGTACAAAAGCTTCCGGGGAAGCGAACCGAAAGTGGAAAGCTTGCTGAAGAGGGCGTTCGGATAAAAAAGTATAAACCATTAAGTGAATCACTTAGTGGTTTTTTATTTTAAATTTGAATCATGGAATTTATCAGAGAGATAGTCTGCCAGGCTTATTTTGACGGAAAGTCATCCGAAAAGATATTCAGCCTTTTGCATTTATACCTGCCGAAACATGAACCATTAAATTTAAATTACACTTATAGAATGGATGGTGATAAGGGTTTCGAAAGCGATAAAGAAATGATTGATTACTTTGTAAATACGGATTGTATTCAGCAGATATTTTACTGGAATCAAAATATTGATAACCCTGATAGAATTTCTTTCGGCGTCAATATAACAGATGATAACAAAACCATATTCAGCCTGACAATTGACGGTACTATTGCCTTAGCTGAAATTTATTTGCATGATTTAAAACAGAAATTAGATTCCGATATCGGAATTATCACTTTTGTGAATCCCGCGGAGTATGAGAACGGACTTGAATTTAAGATGAAGTACAGATAACAACAAATTTTAGAATTCTATTCTCGAATTTAAAAACAATAAAATTATCCTGTGATTTTCTATTACAGCAGAAAATCTAATTCAATAAAATACTATCTCAACATTTTTCTTATGACTGTACCAACTTTTTATCATGAAAAGTAGCTCTAGAGGAATATATTTTTATGTAAAAATTCTACTCTTAAGATCAAAAAATGATTTTGACCTTTCCTTCTTATAAAATATGAAAAAGCGGATATCCAAATAAAGAAACAACTGATATGAATCGGCTTAGTCATTTCTCTTATATTCCGACGTAAAACGACAACACCTTTATAACAAGACAGATCACAGGCTACTTCTTTTTGAAAATAACGAATATGAAATTACTTTTAACCCATCAGCAAGCCGAAAGACTTTTCTTCCGGGAGCTGGAACCCGGCGATTTTAAAGAATGGCCAGAGCTTTTCAATGATCAGAATACCACTAAAATGCTGGGCATAGGACATTTAAAATACCTGTTGAGTAGTGCTAAAAATAGTTTGAATGGACATTTCACCGGTATGACCACAACCTATTTAAACATAACGTACTGATTTAAAATGTATAAAATCAAACAATCATATAATGCGGATTGCTGGTACGTAAAGTTGAAGAGGCGACTGAACTGGAAATCGCCTATTTCATCTTTCCTCAGTTCCGGGGAAAAGGACTTACTTTGGAAGCTGCCTGAAAATGCAGGGACTTTGCTTTTGAAAACCAGCTCCATCGCCGGTTGATTTCCATCATCATCATTTCCGAAAATAACAGTTCCAGAAAAGCAGCACTGAAAAACGGATTGCCTTTCAGGAAAGACATAGATTATTTAGTAAACAAAATGAATCTGTTTCAGATTAACAGAGAAGATTGGGAAAATTTAAAGTAATTTGCCGTCTGAAATGTAATAACAGTGTATGAACACCATTGACACAAGATTAGAAAATGTAAAAAAACTTCAGGCCAAACGATGGGAAAATGAAGACCACTGGGATGAAATCAACGATCTGCTGATTCAGGAACTGGATGATATTTTATCGGCAGAACCTGAGAATACCGCAGCCTTCATCAACATGGGCACCGTTTATTCCGATATGGGGGAAAATGAAAAGGCATTTGCCTGTCTGCAGCATGCATTGAAACTGGGATCCGATGATAAAAACCTGTTCGTTAATCTGGCCATCGTTATGGTGGGTCTGGGCAGGCACCCGGAAGAATACCATGAGTATCTCGAAACGGCTGAAGACTGTCAGCAAGACCCGTTGACCTTCAAAGCCTATTTTGATCCGCAGGCACAGTAAACCGGAAGGCAGGAAAAATGAAACGGATTATTGCATTCCGTTGCCGTATTTCAAAATAATGCAATTCCATTATTTGGTGTAGTTTTTTTCACTATCTTAGTTGTGAAATCCGCTGAAAAACAAAGCATCGCATAACAATATGGCAGAAAAACTCTATTTCATCAAGACCAATCCTGTTGCTGCAAAGATCAATCTGTACAACAGGCTCTGCCGTGAAGAAGAACAGGTCCTGCGCTTCCTGCAAGATGATCCTAAGACAAGTCTGGAACTCATCAAGAAAAAAGTAAAGGAAAGCAATTTAAGCGATTGCTCCCCGGAAGAGATGTCAGGGATTTTCAGGTGGTTTGAAGCCATGCACAGCCCTGACCCGGAAGAAGTAAAAACCCAGCTTTTCGTTCACGGGCTGGATATTTTTTATGAAATCCCAGAGCCCGGTCTGATAGAGGGCTTCCTGCATCTTCTTTCTGAATATGAAAGCCGCACCCATACACGGCTGGCATCAGCAACTTCATCAGAACAATTTATTCCGTTTCTGATTTTCGGAATTTTTCTTTCCGGGCTTACAAACTCTGCAGAGCACTACCTGTTTGGATTCCTGCAATCAAAACATCAGGACCTCTACACGCTTGCAGAAAAAGCGTATCGGGAAAAACAAGCCGCAGACCCATATCCGTCTGATCTTTACTGCTGCTTCTCGGAATTATATGATGAAACGAAATTTTATAAAGGCTTTATCATCAGGCTGCATGCATAAAATGACCATCCGTGATCCCATACTACGTACCGATGTTTTTGATGTACTCTTAACACCTGTTCCTTACGGATGGAGCGACTTTCATCTTCATATTGCGGAAAAGCATTTTCATTATTTCATCACCCATGTATTCAATGATCCTTATTCAGACCTGATGCAGTCCCTGCTGGATCTGGCTGCAGGAAAAGATGAAACGGAATTTACATGGCATGAAGAACCCGGCGGATGCATGTTCAGAATAAACAAAGTACAGGACCAACACCATAAAATCAATGTGTCATTATATGAATTCAACGAATTATGCGGATATACACCGGATTACCGGCTGGCTTGCTGTTTTGAAATCCGGACAAAACAGTGGATCATCATTTTATATCTGCAGCTGAAGAAAATCTTTCTGCTGTTTAAGGATCAACATTTTGCACAGCCAAGGGGCGGCGAAGAATTTCTCAGAATCTTCCACAGCTTTGAGATGGCCGTGTTAAAATATATAAATAAAATTGAGCCTTCGCAATGAAATATTTTCTATATTTGTTGGCATGAAGCAACTGAACAACATCTTACGCCTGCCTTTTTTCAGCGTTTATTATTACCCGGCCTATGGTTCGGGAAAGCTTCTGTAAACTTATTTCAGTAAAAGTTAATCTAAATAATTCAGAACCCGGACCATTCGTCCGGGTTTTTTCATGTCTGAAAA
>JAKOOI010000410.1 GCA_022701475.1 Weeksellaceae bacterium | reverse complement strand
ACAAAACCTCCGATAACCATTCCTCCTCAAAAGCAAAACCCGGGAAACCGCCAAAAGTTCGTATTGATAAGGTAAACATCAATATCAATTCTAATAACAGATACCTTGCAGGCGTTTCATCAGTCAGAATTCACGAAAGCCCTGCCGATCAGTCGAATACCGTGGTTACTGTTACTAAAAATGCCAAACTGATTAAGCTTCAGAAGCTGAAAGGATGGTATAAAGTACGGGTAGAATCAAGCGGGAAGGAAGGATATGTCAAGCGTGAGGATGTAAAATAATCAAAAACAAATATCATGAATTTAAAGAAATTTTTAAATGAAGAGCAGGATCCACAAGCTGTCGAAAAGCTTTTAGGAAGGATCAACAGCCTGCTGACTTCGCAGGAAACAGTGGAATACATTGCGGTTCAGAAAAAACCGATCCTCAATTTTTCTCCTGAGTGTATTGCACTTACCAACAGAAGAATTATTTTCTGCAGACCGAGAACCTTCGGGTTATCGATGGATTTTCAGGATTACCGATGGGTAGATGTTTTAGACTGCCACATTAAAGAAGGAATTGTTGGCTCCACTTTTATGATGAAAACCACAAAAAACTTCACCAATATGGTAGATTATCTTCCAAAAAACCAGGCCAGAATACTTTATCAGTTCGCACAGGAAGTGGAAGAAAGAATGCACGGAGTAAGAAGAGAAAAAAGTCTGGAAACCCTCAGGGCCTCCGCCGGAGGGGTAACGGTAAACAATGCCACTCCCATTATAACTCAGCCACAACAATTCCAGCAGGAGAAAAAACCTTTGCTGATTGAAAGTGAGGATCCCTTTGCAGTATTACAGAAATTAAAAGGCTTAAAAGAGAATGGTATTATTTCTCCTGAAGAGTTTGAAGCCAAGAAGAATGAAATCCTATCAAGAGTCTAGCTTATGAAATCAAAACTAACTACCGTACTGCTTGCTTTTTTCCTCGGAGGATTAGGCATTCACAGATTTTATTTAGGACAAAATGGTATAGGAATACTTTACCTTGTATTTTGCTGGACTTTTATTCCTTCACTTATCGCCCTTATAGATTTTTTTGTATTCCTTTTTATGTCTGAATACCGTTTTAATAGTAAATATAACCTTAAAACAGGATTTTAAATAACATCATGAAAACATTTCTCACTTTCTGTGCGCTGTGTTGTTTCATCGGTATTTTCAGGCTTCCCATAGAATACTATACTTTCCTCAGAATTCTCGTTTCGGCCGGAGCATTATTGGTTTTATACCACACGATAACTTCCAGGCAGCCTTATTTCAGTATCGTATTTCTTGCCATCCTTATTCTTTTCAATCCTGTTTTCCCCATCTATCTCTACCGGAAAGGCATCTGGATTCCGATTGATACCATAACGGGGATGCTGTTTCTGCTGATCAGTTTCATCGAAAAACAGATACCTGAGAAAAAAGAGGAAATAACCGAAGAAACACAGCAATATGCATTACCGATACACCAGAGAGCTGTTGCCAGAGACAGAATCATCAATCCTAAAAAACCAGAAGAACAATAACTGAATGGAAAACAAACAGATAACGGAAAACCTGAAAGCCCATTTTTTGAGGCTTTATCAAATGGCTGTCTGTGACGATGATTTCAGCGCACTGGAACTGAGAATGCTTTACAGATGTGCTGAAGAAAGAGGGATTTCCCCCAAAAACCTGGATGAAATTCTGATGAACCCGATCAATTTAAAATCATGGGTACCACAGACCATCGGAGAAAAAGTAGATTATCTCTATGATCTTACGGTAATGATCTGGGCAGACAGTAAGGTGTCCCCGAATGAATATGCGGCCCTACAGAAATATGTGGTTATGTTCGGATTCCTGGAAGAAAATGCAACAGCTATTGTAGATTATCTTATTGAGGCTGTAAAAACCGGAAAAAACAAAAGTGAAATTTTATATGAACTCAAAAACTAAGTATGATGGATACAACCAACATAAAAAATTTATTCAGGCTGAAGCCGGTTCCGGCAGAACCAGTACAGGAACAGGAGCAGCTTACCGCAGCCGGAGTGAATCCTGATGATGAATCTCCCGAAGAAGGCAGAAAAAGAACCTATCATGAATCGGGATACCGCGACAGTTCGCGTACCAGCGGAAACCATTCCACTCTTTCCATCTGTCTGGATGCGGTATATTCCAGGTTTCAGAATGAAGAAAAGGAAATGGTCGAAAAACAGCAGAAGCTGAAAGAATCTTATGTCAACGAACAGAAAAACAGGGAAACCGAAATCAAAGCATTAGCGGTCTCACAGGAAACCCGGGAGGAACAGCTGAAAACCAGGAACACAGAAATTGAAAACCATCAGCATGCCATTGAAAATTTAAAAGCGGAAATCCTCGATGTTCCAAGAAATCCGGAAAAGTACAATGTAAAAGCGGGAAGAGGAGCTTCTGCCAAATTCTGGATCGGTACGATCCTTCTGATTCCTATCACATTATACCTGGCTACTTTTTATATATCCACTTCATATTCAGCTTTCTTCAAAAGCTTTGATGCCAAAAGCACAGTTATTCAAAGTGTTTTGGATGCAAATGCCTGGATGAAAGCATGGAATGACGGTTTTATCGAAGCGGCATTTGTCACCCTTATTCCATTTGTTTTTTTAGGATTGGGATTTCTGATTCATATGTTCGGAGAAAATAAATCCAGAATCAACTATATTAAACTTGCCCTGCTGTTTATCGTAACTTTTATTTTTGATGCTATTTTGGCCTATGAAATCGAGTCCAAATTATACGAATTGAATAAGACTTTTGAATCTCCCCCGTTCGATCTGAAAATAGCTTTTACGAAGATTCAATTCTGGGGAATTATCTTCGCGGGATTCGTTGTGTACGTTATCTGGGGGCTCGTGTTTGATTTTATTATGAAGGAGCACCGGGAAAAAGACAGGATCAAAAACGAGCAGGAAATCCGGCAGAAAAAAGTGGAATTCTATCAGGAAAAGATCAACATACTGAAAAAAGAAATGGAAGAGATTACAGCCAATATCGGAAATGCTAAAGAAGTCATTATCAAAACCCGTGGCAGGATCGAAGAACTACAGAACATCATAGACGGCGTCATCATTCCTACCAAAGATTATAAACTCTATGCTTCGGAATATGTGCAGGGCTGGATTACGTTTATCGGAGAAAAAATCGCCGTTTCCAGAACGGAAAAGCAAACCATGATCGACAGTTGTATTGAGACTTATACCACCAACCTGGAAACCGTCGGAGCCAGTTCAGATAACCAGAACCTGGTGTATTTATCATCCCTTTAAATCTATTTTATGAAAAAAATATTTTACCTATTTGTACTTATTTGTTTGGTTTCCTGCTGTAAAGATGGCAAGACTGGTGGTAAGGGAAAAGATTCGGTAGCAGTTGTAATTCCTGACTTAAACAACATCAACGTCAGTATTCTCATTGATCTCTCGGATAGGATAGATCCCACTGCCAACCCTAATCCCGCCATGCCGTATTTCCAAAGGGATACTGAATACATCAAAGCCATCGAAAAGGGGTTTCTCAATCACATCAAATCCAAAAGAATCATCACGTATGAAGATCAGATGCAGGTATTCTTCAACCCGGAGCCTTCCGATCCTAAAATCAATGAGTTTACGAAAGAACTAAAGGTTTCTTTTGATAAAAATACCCCAAAAGAATATTTTACCTCGGTTGAAAAGAAGTATTCCGAAATTCCGTCATACATTTATCAGTCAGCCCTTAAAGACGGGAATTATGTAGGTTCCGACATCTGGGAGTTCTTTAGGAATAAGGTTAAAGATTACTGCATAAAAAATGATAAAAGAAATATCCTCTTTATTTTAACGGACGGATATATGTATCATGATGATTCTAAATTTTCTCAGGGAAATAAAACCTCCTACCTAACTTCAAAACTGATAAAATCTAATAATCTTACGACAACAGATTTCAAAAATGTTATTGAAAAGAACAAATACGGTTTTGTAAAGGCCAACGACGACCTCAGTCATCTGGAAGTGGTCGTCCTGGGAATCAATCCTGAAAAAGGTAACCCTTTTGAGGAAGCCGTCATCAAAGAATATTGGGAGAACTGGTTTAAAGAGATGAAGATTAAAAATTACCAGATCAAATCCGCCGACCTGCCTTCCAACCTGGAACCGATTATTCTGAAAGCGGTAACGGGGAAATAAAAACACATTTCCATATAACCATCAAAAAAGCGAAGAACCTGTTTGTCCTTCGCTTTTATCATTTTCTAAACATTTCTGTGTGCGGGATGTTGTCTTCCAGGTATTTCTTTCCGGTATCTTCAAAACCGAACCCGCTGTAGAACCGCAGGAGATAATCCTGGGCGGAAATCCTGACCTCAGAAGTACGGAAACGGTTTTCAATGGTTTCCACGGCATACCGGATCAGCTGTTTTCCCAGATTTTTTCCTCTGCCTTTTTCCGTAGTCAGCACCCTGCCGATCGAGGTTTCGCTGTATTTGATGCCTTTGTCGAAAATCCGGCAGTAAGCCAGCACTTCGCCGTCCTGCTCTGCCCAGAGGTGAACGGCTTTCTGATCGTAACCGTCAAGATCAGGATAAGGACAGTCCTGTTCCACCACAAAAACATCAATCCTGGCTTTGATCATGGCATAGAGTTCAGGAACCGTCAGTTCTTCAAAAGTCTTGATTTTCCAGATCATTTCTTTATTCATCGAAGCTGACATGATTATTGACAAGGAATTCATTGGTCTTCCGGATAAAGCTGAGTATCTCATCACCACCTTCTTTCTTTTCGGCGGAAGTGACATACAGTTCGGGAAGGTCTTCCCAGGTTTTGTGAAGTTCAGCTTTGTAATCTTCCACATTTTTAATGACTGCGTTCGGTTTCAGCTTGTCGGCTTTGGTAAATACGATGGAAAACGGAACGCCGCTTTCGCCGCACCATTGGATAAATTCCATATCGATGGTCTGCGGCTTATGCCTGGCGTCTACCAGGACGAAAAGATTTACCAGGTTTTTCCGGTTAAGGATATAATTGGTAATCAGCTTTTCAAAATCCTTACGGATGGATT
>JAKOOI010000402.1 GCA_022701475.1 Weeksellaceae bacterium | reverse complement strand
ATTCTATCTTCGTACTGATTGCTCCTGCCGATAAGCCCAAGATTGTAGTGGCGGCAGTAATGGAACACGCCGGTTTCGGAGCGACATGGGCAGGTCCTGCCGCTACCGTTATCGCCGAAAAGTATATTACCGGTGACGTAAAACGCGAGCACCTGTACAAAAAAATGGTGACTTCCAGCTTTATGCCTGAATATAAGCGGCAATGGATCGCCGATCTCAAAAGGAAAGGCCTCTATAAGCCCAGCCAGGATTCTATAAAGCAGAAAAGAATACAGGACAGCTTACAGCGGATCAAAGAGCAGAAAGCAAAACTGCAGAAAAAGATAGACGAGGAAAAAAGAATGCCAATAAAAAACCGGTGAAACAATGAAATGGGCGGAAGGAATTGATAAATTAGGACTTGGGCTGTATTTCCTGCTGTGCCTGTTTGCTATTGCCAACATCTACAGTGTGGATCAGAAACTGGGAGAAAAGCAATTGATTTTCTTCTGTATCTCCGTTTTTGCAGGACTTATCATTTTTGTAAGCCGAAGCAAATTTTTTGAAAACATGTCTGGGATCATCTATATAGGCGGCGTCCTGTTGCTGGTCGGGCTGTTTCCTTTCGGCAAAGAAATCCTCGGACAGAAAAACTGGTATAAATTCGGAAGCTTTACCATGCAGCCGGTGGAGTTCGCCAAAATAGGGACTGCCCTGATGCTGGCAAATTACGTCTCCGGGCCCGAGTTCAATCTGAAAAACAGGAAATCGCTTCTCACGACTTTAGGGATCGTGGGGATTCCTGCCGTGGTGGTGCTGGCGATTCCGGATGTAGGTTCCATGCTGGTATTCATTGCGTTTTTCATTGCCCTGTATCGGGAAGGGCTCAACGGATTGCTGTTCGGCATCGGATTTCTTTTTGCCGGTGTCTTCCTGATCTCTTTGGCGGTAGATCCGGTATGGGTTGCCCTTACCATTGTTGTAATCGTCGGCGGCTGGATCGCCATGAATTATTATAAAATGTCCTGGAATGTGATTTCCATTTCCGGCATTGTGGGCTCAGTTGTCCTTTTATGCGGTCTGGCTTTCAGTTCGCCCTTTATCCTGGAAAAATTGCCGAAGCACCAGCGGGAAAGGATTGAGGTTCTTTTTAAAGGGGAAAAGGCATTCCGGGATACTTCGGGCTATAACCTGCTGTATTCCAAAACAGCCATCGGTTCCGGAGGGCTTTGGGGAAAAGGATACCGGGAAGGTTCCGTAACCCAGGGAAAATTTGTTCCGGAACAGGAAACCGATTATATTTTCTGTACCGTAGGCGAAGAATGGGGATTTGCAGGAAGTGCCCTCCTGATTCTTTCCTATATGATTTTCATCGGCCGGATCTATTATCTCGCAGAACAGCAGAAATCAGGTTTTAACCGTGTATTCGGCTATTGCTTTGCCTCGATCCTGCTGATGCACTTTACCATCAATTTAGGTATGGTAATGGGGCTTTTTCCGACGGTCGGGATCCCGCTGCCCTATTTCAGTTACGGCGGAAGTTCACTGCTCGCCTTTTCAATGATGACCTTTATTTTCTTCAAGCTTAATTATTCGGATAAGAACAGTCTTGTATAGGCAGTAGGATATTGGGCGTGCTTTTCATTTTTCAGTATTATGCTACGTTAACTTATGTCTAAAAAGTAATGATGATGCGCAACTTTTTCTCAGACCTGCATTTCGAAAGTAAGGACTTTACAAAGCAACCTTTTATGAAAGCGGAATATGAAAACTGTACATTCCGGAACTGCAGTTTCGAATATACCGATCTTTCCGGCTGCCATTTCAATGACTGTGAGTTTTCCGGGTGTAACCTGAGCATGGTAAAACTTGTCTCGGCAGCTTTCCGTAAGGTTGAATTCAGGGAATGCAAAATGTTCGGGATGCCGTTTAATGACTGTAATGAATTCGGGCTGTCATTCATTTTTGACGGCTGCCTGCTTAACAATTCCGTCTTTTACAAAACGTCTGTAAAGAAAACCGTTTTCAGGAACTCAAAGCTTACGGAAGCGGATTTCTCCGAAGCGGATCTGTCCAATGCCATATTCAGCAACTGCGATCTTTCCGGGGCTGTTTTCGACCTCACCAATCTTGAAGAAGCGGATTTCCGGACTTCTTATAATTATTCCATAGATCCTTCCCTGAACAGGCTTAAAAAGGCTAAATTTTCGGTTTCTGAAGTTCACGGTCTTCTTCGTTACCTGGATATTGAAATTGACAGGAACAGCTAACTGTCCGGAGGATAATAACTGTTATCAAGGAATACCTGATATGCATAAAGATTTCGTTGTTATTAAGTCCTGTACAATAAAGCGAAGCATACATTAGGCTAAAACAAAAAACCATCAGCTGACTGATGGTTTTTATTATGTAAATCGATTATATAAAATTAAAAAGCGGCTGTGTTTTCAGCAGGGGTTGCTGCTGCAAGGTTAGCATTTACTGCATCTCCGTTTTCATTGATGATCCTTTTCCCGAATCTGTACTTCGGTCCCCAGTACGAATCATTGAGTGAAGATACCATGACTCCTTTCGAGGTTGCTGCGTGGATAAACATGATTTCCCCTTCAGGCGTTACATTTTCCACGATTCCTACGTGAGAGATCCTTCTGCCGTGAGAAAAGAAAATAAGGTCACCTTTCTGAAGATTTTCCTTTTCAATCTTATCTCCTTCCTGAGACTGGGAAGCGGCTACTCTTGGTAAGCTGAGTCCTGCAGCCGCACCGAAAACCGAAAGAACAAAAGCTGAACAGTCGATCCCGTTTCTGGTCATCCCTCCGTAACGGTAAGGTGTTCCCAGATAGGTTGCAGCTTCGGTTAAAATGTTGTCGATGGTTTTATTGTGCCGGATTGCCTTGGCAATTTCAGAATTTTTGATGGAATTTTTGGCAGTGGCCAGTGTGGCAGCCTTTTCAGAGAGGAAGGAATTGATCAGTTGCTGTTTGTCCTGCTCCATTTTATTGGTTTCGATAGAGGCAAGTTTGGCATCTGTTTTGTATTCTTTTGTGTAAGTCGCTGGTTTTGACACTACATAATTGGTAACACATGATTGTAACGATACTGTAGATACAAAAGCGACTAAGTAAAACAAAACTCTTTTCTTCATATATATTTGATTACCGTGTTAAATAAATAAGGATTAAGTATTTTTCAAAAGCATTACAAAAATATGTATTCCGTCCAAAAGGGCTCTGATATGATTATTATCAGGTTCTGTTTTTAACACATTTTAACATATCATGCGCATATGTTAAAGAAAAATAAACCGTAACGCCCTGTTTCAGGTGCGGCTGCGGTTTTTTTTATTATGATTCTTTAACATTATAAAAGTCCTATTTTTAAAAAGAAGAATAGATTTTAGGCAATAACTCCAATATTTAATGGTATATGAAGTTGTCTGTAACTCTATGATCATGAACACCATCGTTAATTAAATGATTGTTTAATTATAGAAGCGGTAATTTCCCTGAGGAATGATTAAAGTAAATCTTCCTGCTGTTTTTTTTTGATTTTCCCGGTTCTCTTTATAAAAGGAACCTATGGTACAGATCCGATTCTGATTTTACTTTTGTATTAGTAAAAAATAAGAGGCAATAATATATGGACTGTAAATGTTGTGAGATCATTATGGTTACTATTCTCCGGCTAATGGTAACAGTATTTCCTTTTATTCAGATAATTGCATACTAAAGTATTTGAGCCGGTTATTCCGGATTTTATAAAAAGATTTTTGCTGATACCATAAAGCCACATCGGCTGAAACCTAAATCTCTGATTGTTGTGCTGAAAGGAATATTCAGCTTTCCATCTTTGGGCTATATCACCTGTAGGCGTATGGGTATCATTAATGTTAGCTGCTGACTTATATGGCAAGCAGGGCAGAAGCCTGTGCTGCTGTCATATGATTTAAAAAAAACTCCCCG
>JAKOOI010000393.1 GCA_022701475.1 Weeksellaceae bacterium | reverse complement strand
TAACAGAGCCTTATTGTTTCAGTTTTAGCCAGATCATGATCTGTAGCCAGTATACTCAATGAAAAATCTTTATATCAATACCCGCTTTTTCTTCATACTCATCGGAGTAGGGATCCTGTATGTTTTGGCGTTTTTCTTTCCGTTTCTCATGATAGCGGCCCATGCCGTTGTACTGCTTTGCCTGCTGGCTGCCTTTGTGGATTATCTCTTCGTTTTCAACCGCAATGCGGGAATTCTGGCACAGCGTATCCTTCCCGAAAAGTTGTCGAACGGCGATGAAAACCCGGTGAAGATTGATATCAGAAACAATTATGGTTTTACGATCAAAGCCCGCATCATCGACGAAATCCCGTTTCAGTTCCAGAAGAGGGACTTTTTGATTGAGAAGCAGATTGAAGCCGGAAAGAACAGTTTTTTTCAGTACATCCTGGAGCCTAAAGAGCGCGGGGAATACCAGTTTGGAAACCTGAATGTATATGTTTCCTCACCTTTAGGACTTGTTTCGAAGCGTTTCACCTTTCAGAAAGATGCCCAATTGCCTTCTTATCCGTCTTTTATTCATTTGCGGAAATATGAACTGATGGCCCTTCAAAGTGAATTCCTGCTGGGCGGAATTAAAAAGATACGGAAGCTGGGCCATACCATGGAATTTGAGCAGATCAGGGAATATGTTCCGGGAGACGATATCAGAACCGTCAACTGGAAGGCAACTTCCAAGACCAGCCGTTTAATGGTGAATCAGTTTCAGGATGAAAAAGCCCAGCGTATCTTTATGCTGATCGATACCGGAAGAACCATGAAAATGCCTTTCAGAGGATTGAGCCTGTTGGATTATTCCATCAACGCAGCCATGGCACTTTCTCATATCATCCTGAAAAAAGGCGATCGTGCAGGAATGATGACCTTTTCGAAAAAAACGGAAAATAAAATTGCAGCAGACAATAAATCGGGCCATCTCAGGAAAATATCAGATGCCCTTTACAATATCAGAACCGATTTTTTCGAGAGTGATTTTAACAGATTGTACCAGGATGTAAAGTATTCGCTGAACCAGCGGAGCCTGATCCTGCTGTTTACCAATTTTGAAACGCTGGACGGGCTGAACCGGCAGATGAAATACCTGCGGGGAATTGCCAAGAATCACCTGCTGGTGGTGGTGTTCTTTAAAAATCCGGAGATGCAAACCCTTATCCATCAAAATCCTGAAACAATGCAGGGCATTTATGACGAAATTATTGCAGAGAAGTTTGAGTTTGAAAAAAAACTGATCATTCAGGAACTGCGAAAGTACGGAATCTACACGGTGTATACCTTGCCTGAAAATCTGAATGTGGATGTGATCAATAAATATCTGGAGATTAAAGCCAGAGGAATTTTGTAATTTTGAACAACCAACAACCAACAACCAACAACCAACAACCAACAACCAACAAGCAATAATGAAAATAACCCTTAACAGAATCAACGATGATTTTTTGTTCGAATGTACCAACGCCCAGGGAAATTCGATTATGCTGGACAATACTTCCCAACCCGGTGCAACAGGCGTGTCGCCGATGGAAAGCGTGCTGATGGCCGTTGCCGGATGCAGCGGAATCGATGTGGTTTCCATTCTGAAGAAACAGCGCCAGGAAATTACAGGCTTCAAAGCCGAAGTGGAAGGAGAAAGGATCCCGGTGGAGGATGCCAGACCTTTTAAATCCATTACCGTTAAATTTATGCTGGAAGGAAATATTGACCCTAAAAAAGCATACAAGGCTGCCCAGCTTTCATTTGAAAAATACTGCTCGGTATCCAAGACCCTGGAACCGAATGTTGAAATACGGTATGAAGTAGAAGTAAATGGAGAAAGGGTAGAGGCGTAGTATAAAGTAAGCATCCCCAATGATAAACGCGGCCGGAAAATAATTCCGGCCGCGTTTTCATGTAAAATTGTGTATTGTCTATTTTTTAATTGTTTTCATGCTCTTCACGGAGCCGTCTTTCATGGTTAGTGTTAACATATACATTCCTGATTTCAGCCCTCCGAGAAATAAGACGGAAGAAGGGTTTTCCACAGTTTGTACTATAGCTCCCGAAAGGTCGGTAACCACTGCCTTTCTTATGTTTTCAGACTTCTCAAGGTGCAGGGTGTCTGCAAACGGGTTAGGATACGCGATTCTTTCTGCTGTTTTTGCCTTTACCTCAGATGTTGCCAGAACCAGCGGCTGAAGGGTAACCGTTATTTTAAATGTTCCGTTATCTACTTTATTATAAGCAGTATCACATCCTGAGCCTCCATACGTTCTCCAGGCTCTCAGTTCGAAGTTCACTGTTCCCGTAAGGTCATTCGCTAACGTAAGACCGGTTCTGTTGTAAGAATAGGTTCCGGTACTACTTCCTGATCCGGAAGAAACGGAAGCTTCAGTGGTATTATTGGTAGTACAGGCAAGGTAACTTCTCTGCTCAGCCATCCATCCGTTGGATACGGTTGACATGTTGTAAGATACGTCAGTTGCTGCAATTTTATAGCCTGAAGGAATAGTAATGCTCAGGGCTCCGGGACATGTAGTGGTAGAAGAGGTGGTTACGGAGGTGGAATACATCGTGCTGATATCCCCTGCGGTGTAGGTAACTGACATCTGTCCAGTGGTAAATTGTGTCATCGTCCAGAAACTCTGTGAAGAGCCATTGCAATTGGATCTTACCCATACATAATAGGTCTGACCGGAATTCAGGTTGCTGAACTGCACGGATGTTACCCCGGCGGCCACACTTCCTGTAGGAGTGGTAGTCGCTGTAGGAGCGGTATTGGAAGTGCTTATATAATACTGGTATCCTGATGCGGGTGCATTGGCGGGAGCTGTCCAGCTTACGGTGCCGCCATTCATCGTTGATGCGGCAGTTGCATTGGTAGGAGCCGCACATGGGTTGTATACTTCTGCAGAGAAAGCGAAAATATTCGGGATGCCTCCGGTTCCCGTTTTGGTTACGGTAACACTCTGCACGTTTTTGGCCTGGTTAGCGGCATCAATCGCTAAAGGAATCTGATAGAGCCTCGGATTTGTGCCGGAACCGGATTCAAGATTATCATTGGTTTTATTGATCCTTCCGATTCCCTGAATGGCATAGCTGCTACCGCCATACCAGTCCGAAATGCTCACTGCGGAAAAGGTCTGTGTTGTATTATCAGAGAAGTTCACATTGATATCCACGGTGGAACTGCCGCTTCCGCTGGTTGCCAGCATATAAAGGGAAGTTGTAGCTTTAGGAGTTGTGAATGTAAGAGTGCCGCTGGCCCCGGCAGTTTCCAGTCTTAATGAATTGTTTGCGGTGTAAGAAGCAAGCTGGTAAGTCAATCCGGCCGGCGAAGCCACTGCAGAAGTAATGGTCCCGTTAATGGGAAGCCCATAGGTAAGCGGTGTGCTTGATGCAGTAAGCTGAAAATCTCTGGAGAGAAATGCATAGCTTACACCATCTACATCATTGTTGGTGCTCAGTGTGGAAGAGCCTGTTCCATTGGCAATAACATCTGCTGTAAAGCCGCTTTGTACCGGCATCGTCTGAAATTGCTGTGCGTTGGAATGGATGCTTAAAAGTGCTGTGAATGCCACAGCGGCAACAGGGAATAATTTTCCTTTCATAAACTCAGTATTAAATTTGTGATGCTAAGATAGAGAATGTACTAAAAATAAACTAATTTAAAAGGTAATTTTCTGTGTTTTTTTCATTAAAAGCGCTTTTTGTTTGATATTATGTTAAATTAAATATAGGTAATGACTATGGTAATCTGTATTTTTATTGAAATAATATATAATCCATAAAAATACAGTCTTCCAAATTACCGGAAGACTGTAAGAATCTATATACGTATTGATATTATAAAGGAAGCCGCGGCTTCAGCAGCTTGGCTACCGTTGCCGTCCATCCGGTCTGATGGGAAGCTCCTACGCCACGGCCGTTATCCCCATGGAAATATTCAAAGAAAGTAATGTAATCTTTAAAGTTTTCATCATAATTGAACTTGGCATTTCCTCCGTTGAACGGTCTTTGCCCCACCTCGTCTTTCAGGAAGATAGAGCAGAGGCGGTTGCTGATGTTCTGAGCGACATCGTCAAGGTTCTTCAGGTCGCCGCTTCCGGTTGGCAATTCCACCTTAAGGCTGTTGCCGTAATAAAAATGGAAACGCTGCAGGCTTTCCACGATCAGGAAATTGATCGGGAACCAGATCGGGCCTCTCCAGTTGCTGTTTCCTCCGAACATCCGGCTGTCGCTTTCTGCAGGCGTATAATACACAACATTCTGGTTTCCGTGTACCGAGAATACAAAAGGCTTTTCTTCATATACTTTGGACATGGCGCGGATGCCGTACTCGCTCAGGAATTCTTTTTCATCAAGCATCCGGTTCAGTACTTTGGTCAGCCGGGTCTTGCGCAGGATGCTCATCAGGTGTTTCCTGCCCTGGCCTTCTTCTTCCCAATGCGAAACCAGTTTGGTGAGTTCAGGCTTGTTTTTAAGCACCCAGTCCATTCTTTCCACGAAATTGGGCATCTTATCCAGCAGGTGATGATCGATGATTTCCACGGCGAACATTGGGATCAGTCCCACGATGCTGCGCAGTTTCAGGGAAACACTGTCACCGTCTCCAAGCTGGAGAACATCATAGAAAAATCCGTCCTCTTCATTCCAGAGCCCCTTGGTGCCGTCGCCGAGGTTTTCCATGGCTTCAGCAATATATAGATAGTGTTCGAAGAATTTAATCGCCATGTCTTCATATACCTGGTAATACTGGGCCAGTTCCATGGCGATCCGCATCATGTTCAGGGCATACATCGCCATCCAGCTGGTACCATCGGCCTGTTCAAGGTGCTGGCCGTCTTTCAGAACCATATTCCGGTCGAAAGCCCCGATATTATCCAGCCCCAGGAATCCGCCGCCGAAAATATTTTTGCCGTTCTTATCCTTACGATTTACCCACCATGTGAAATTAAGAAGCAGTTTCTGGAAAACTTTTTCCAGGAACAGCAGATCCGGCTTTCCGTTCTGTTTTTCATCAATTTTAAATACGCGGAAGCAGGACCAGGCATGCACCGGCGGGTTTACATCGCTCAGGTTCCATTCATAAGCGGGAAGCTGGCCGTTAGGGTGCATATACCACTCCTTTGTCAGGAGAAGCAGTTGGCCTTTTGCAAATTCGGCATCAATAAGGGCAAAAGGGACGCAGTGAAAGGCAAGGTCCCAGGTGGCATACCACGGATATTCCCATTTGTCGGGCATGGAAATGATGTCTTTGTTATGGAGATGGTTCCATTCCGTATTCCTTACATAATGGTCAAAATCACGGGGAGCTTCGTAGTTGGGGTCTCCTTTCAGCCACTTTCCTACATTATAGTGGTAAAACTGCTTGTTCCACAATAATCCGGCAAATGCCTGCCGCTGGACATTCCTTTCATCCTCATCCGGCACATCGTGCTGAATCTCATGGTAAAATTCATTGGCTTCTTCAATTCTCTTTCCGAGAATTTCATCAAACTGCCGGAACGGATCATCAGACTCCTGCGGCGACAGCCTGAAATCAAATGTCCCGGAGCCTCCGGCCGGGATCACTTCATCGATGATAAAAGAAGCTTTGCTTCCTCTTTTTTCAGGATTTACGGTATTGCTGCCATAGATGATGTAATCATTGATCCCGTCTTTAAAATAAGTATTTCCCGGATATGGGGTGCCGTGCAGTTTGGGGTTGTTGGTCTCGTTGTCGCAGAACGCACTTTCCGCATTCCTGTTTCTGGAATAGAATTTTTTAACAGGCACACTGTCATGGCTGATATTGATGCAGCCTTCATGGGAAGCATGGGTCTGTCCCTGATAAGTATTGTATCCCCACGCCCAGTTGTTTCTGAACCATACGGTGGGAGCGATGACAATGGGAGCATCAGCATTACTCCGGTTGCAGACAGTGACCCGGACCAGGAAATCATGATGATCGGCTTTGGCATATTCAATGAAAATATCAAAATATTCGTCATTGTCGAAAATTCCGGTATCGAAGATTTCGTATTCCGGCTGTTTCTTGCTGCGCCTGGCGTTTTCGGCACGGATGTCGTCATACGGGAATTCATTGATCGGGTATTTGTACACCATTTTCATATAGCTATGCGTAGGCGTATTGTCCAGATAGTAGAAAATCTCCTTAATATCTTCTCCGTGGTTACCCTGGGGATTGCTGAGCCCGAAAAACCGTTCTTTCACGATCTTGTCCTTCTTGTTCCAGAACGAGAGGGCAAAGCAGAAGAGCTGCTTGGCATCGGAAATTCCGGCAATCCCTTCTTCACCCCAGCGGTAGGCATAGCTTTCCGCATTATCATGGTTGGCAAAATTCCAGGCATCGCCGTTGGGGCTGTAGTCTTCCCGTACGTTTCCCCACTGCCTGTTGCTCACATAAGGGCCCCAGTTTTTCCAGTCTGTATCTTGTAATCTTTGTCTTTCGGCAATCATATTGGTCACTTTTCATTACGAAGTTAGTTTTTTTGCTAAAAAGTTCCAACTTCATATACCTGAAATATCATTAATATATCAGGCCAAACCCTCTGCAGGAGGATCATTTTATATTAAATTAAATTTTTATAAAAATTTAAAATAAAAATTCTATCTTTGCACCATTCGTTCATTTACATATTGAAAATGTTATCAAGAAAGGTTGAGGGATTAGACCCGATGAAACCTTAGCAACCCTTTGCGCATGCAATGAAGGTGCTACGTTCTACCAGAATTATTTTGGACAGATAACCTACTGAAGTTCTTTTCAGCCATTTCCTGTGGCATTTTCAATGATATTAATACAATAGAATTGAAAGCAGAACTTAAACATATCCATTTTTCGTATACCACCCGTTCCGGTAAGGAATGCAGGATCCCGTTGAGCTATCAGCTGTTCGGAAAGGATCTTTTTTCTGCCCCTGTTGTCTTAGTGAACCATGCCTTAACCGGAAATTCAGATGTAGCCGGGGAAAGAGGATGGTGGAAGCTTTTGATCGGTGATGATCAAACCATCGATACCCGGAAATATACCGTTCTGTGCTTTAATATTCCCGGAAACGGATACGACGGGTTCCTGTGGGAACAATATGAAGACTTTACCCCTGCAGATATGGCCTC
>JAKOOI010000350.1 GCA_022701475.1 Weeksellaceae bacterium | reverse complement strand
GTCCGGTTCAATAAACTGGAATGCCCTGGAATCCACAGCATAGAACGGGTCAGGCAGGTTTTCAAAAAGGAATTCGTCTTCGCCTTCTTCTGTTTTATGGACAGGCATCACTCCGAAGGAATACGATTTCCTTTCACAGATATTCCCCAGCTTCCAGTGGATGCCGGCGAGCTGAAAGGAGTGGCAGATCAGGAAAAGGTATTTTTTCGGGTTGCCGGTTTTATTATGGTTGAAAATACCATCCAGCAATCCTGCAAACCGGTCTTCCCATTCCAGTCCTTCCCGGTGGGGATTTCCCGGTCCGCCGGAAGAAATGAAGATATCAAAATCGTCAACAGCCGGCATTTCGTTTTTGAACCGTACATCGAAAGTACGGATGCTGACTGTTTCAGCACTGTTTTTCCTGAAGTCTTCAGCGATTTCGGTGATATTCTTAAATCCCTGATTGACGCGGTTGTTATTCATGTCCAGCAGGGCGATCCGGATCTGTTCAGTAGTCATTTTCTATTTTTATCAAAAGTATCAAAATATAATATTACCAGGGGTTTTCTTCATGGGTGATGCCGTATTCGGTTTCGGCGATCATATAATCCACTACTTTGGTAAGGTCCCCGGTTTCTTTCAGGATCCGGAGCTGGCGGTCGGCACCGGTTCCGTGTTCCAGGATCTTCCAGGCATACTGGGTTTCTTCGCGGCATCCCAGTTCATCCACCACATCATCGATGAATTCCAGCAGTTCCCTGAGAAGATCGGGATAGGGTACAGACTCTTCCTTCCCGAAATCAATCAGATGGGCTTCGATGCCGCTTTTGGAGGCCCGCCATTTGTTTTCGTTCAGCAGCAGCCTCCGGTAGCTCCTGAAGCTCAGGTTCTGCTGATGAAGCTTATATATTTTGGCCACCAGCGATTGCATGATGGCCGCCAGGCATACGGTTTCTTCTATCCTCAGGGGCATATCGCAGATCCTGAATTCAATGGTCGGGTAAAACGGATGCACCCGCAGGTCCCACCAGATTTTTTTGGCATTGTCAATGGTGCCGGTTTTCACCAGCAGATCTACATAGCCGTCAAATTCAGCCAATGAATTGAAGAAGCTCGGGATTCCGGTCCTTGGGAACTTCACGAAGATTTCCTGGCGGTAGGATTTAAAGCCGGTATTCCTTCCGATCCAGAAAGGCGAATTGGTAGACAGGGCATAGACATGGGGCAGGAAGTACCGCATTACGTTCTGTATCCTTACGCCTTCCTCCCGGTTGGGAATCCCGATGTGGACGTGCAGCCCGAAAATCAGGTTGCCTCTTGCAACGTCGCCCATGTCTTCAACAATTTTATTGTATCGCTCACCGTCCGTGATGGTGTTGTGTTCCCAGTTTGAAAAAGGGTGGGTGCCGCCTCCTGAGACGCGGAGTCCCTGTTCATGGGCCGTTTTGATCAGGTGTCGCCTGAGGTTGGTCAGCTCGGTTTTGGCTTCCTGGATGTTCTGGCAGATGCCCGTCTCCATTTCAATCATCGATTCGTGCATTTCGTGTTTGAGGTTCTCACTCAACACGGCTTTTCCGCCTTCTATGATTTTTGAAACGTGAGAGATCAGGTCCCTGCTTTCCAGATCGATAATCTGGTATTCTTCTTCGATTCCGATGGTAAACTGGTGTTTCATTTTTTTTCGTGTTTTTAATTACAATATGGATTATTTCACAGAATCTTTGACGAAGGTTCCCCAGGAAATATTCGGTTTTCCGGGAACATATTCTTTGGCTTTCTCCACGGCCAGCTTGGCAGCATGTTCCACGATCCAGGCAAAGTTTTCCTCGCCTACGGAATTGCGGTCTGCATCGGGAGCGGGATTACAGAAATCGATGGCGTAAGGAATGCCGTCTCTCACGGCGAATTCAACGGTGTTGAAATCATATCCCAGCGCTTTGTTCATGGTAAGCGTATAATCATTGATGGTCTTCAGCAGCTTTTTCAGTTTTGCTCCGGAAGTTTTATGCGTGGTATCATATCTCAGGTGCGGCTCATTTCCGGGTGCGTAAGGCATGATGTGAACGTATTTCTGACCCAGGCAATATACCCTGTAATAGTCCTCAAAAATAATTTCTTCCTGCACCATCATCACGAGCTGTTCCGTTTCTCCCAGCTTATTCCAGAGGTCTTCAGGATTTTCCACCCTGTAGACATTTCTCCAGCCGCCGCCGTCATGCGGCTTCATATAGGCAGGAAATCCTACATAGTCGAAGATATAATCCCAGTCATGGGGGAATTTCAGGTTCCTGAAAGAGGTTTCCGAAGTATTGGAAGGTCTTTCCGAAGAAGGCAGCAATACGGTTTTCGGAAGCGGGATGCCCAGTTTGCTCATCAGCGCATTATTGAAGAATTTCTCATCGGCGCTCCACCAGAACGGATTGTTGATCACATAGGTCCCGTTCAGTGCGGCATTTTTCAGGTAAGCACGGTAAAAAGGGACATCCTGCGAAATCCTGTCGATGATAACGGCATACCCGTAATCGGCGCCCTGCTCCAGTTTGTCAATACTTACCGGTTCTGCAATAATTTTTCCGCCTCCCAGCTCATTAACCTTATCAATGAATGCCCATGGAAAAGTATCTTCCATTCCGAATAAAATTCCGACTTTTTTAGCCATAATGTATTTTTTAATGTTTTATATTTATTTTTTGAGTTGATCAGGTGTATTCTGATGCGGACCCGGGTGAACTGTGACGTAATTGTTTTCCATACCATCCGTAACGATTTTCTGATTTGGTCTTAGCTGGGCAGAACGCGTTTGCAAACTTAAAAGCAGTTGACAGAAAAAAGTCTTTGCAGACTTCGCGTT
>JAKOOI010000345.1 GCA_022701475.1 Weeksellaceae bacterium | reverse complement strand
TGCATACGGGTGCAGCGGTTTCAAAACAAGGCTGAAAGTTCCCCAAATGGCAAAAGCCATGATGGCAGCAAGGTAATAACGTAATGGCTTCAAGTAAAATCCCGGTTTTATTGATGACTTTTAAAGTAGGGCAAAGATAAACATAATTGGTGAAGCTTTGGGAACGCACTGTTTTAAATGATGTCATGTCACCTTTTTGTTCTGCATACTGTAATTTCTTTGACTATAACATGAAATCGGAACAGTAACCGGACTAGGGACCAGAAAAAGAAGCCGGATGACGGAAGTTTCTTTGCCAAAACAAAGGTCAGAAACCTTCCAGGAAAAGTGATCATCTTCCGGTTTTTTATTTTATATGAAACATTAAAAACAGATCAATAGCATCGGATTCACGTTAACTTACCACTCATCACTCAGATCAGGAGCTGATTCCCGCTATCCGCTCATACTCCTCGCGCCCCGCGCTCCGGCGCGCGCCACCGCAAATCCCTTCACACGCCCTCCTTCCAGCCCCGCTGTGGGGTAACCGCTGCTATCGGGGCTAGGCAGCGGGGTTCCTTATGTTCAGGGTCATAAGATACAGGATGCGGACAAGGATTTTATAAAATGTAAACCCGGAGCAGAAATCGTATGAATAGGTAAGCCGGAAACGGGAACTTCTCTGGTTAACAATATTACAGAAGGTATTGATTAAACCGTTGATTATATAACATAACGTGAATTCCATAGCATCTCATTTATTTTCGGACGGATAATAAGGCGGGGTCTAAGAATCAGATGAACAAGTCATGACTTTACATGGAATTCCTTTGTAATCAGCCTGAAAAGCAATTGTATCTGATCATAAACACTTCTGATCTGATCTGATCTAATCTGATCCTGACAAAAGCAATTTCCGGCATCCGGCCTGCCCTTCAGCCTTGCAATTCGGTCTCTGCTTCGGGTTCACATTGAATGCGTTGCATCAATCAATAGGGTCGGGCTTTAGCCCGACGTTATTATAGCGGCATACATAGGGCTTTAGCCGAAACTTATCCGCATTTGGTTGAAGCCGGATCATCAGGCATCCCGTAGTAAATAGGCTGAAATCAATCCTACTGACCATATACCTGATTTTACATCGAGCTCACGTTAATATAAGTCCGGTATAAGTACACGATTCAAATATCAGTACCATCCCTTATAAACTATAAAACTTACTGCAAAACCGGTAATACCCAAAAGAAAAACCGCTCATTGCTGAGCGGTTTTTTATGGTCTTGGATATACTATTACCAGATTTTAATTCTTTCTTCCGGTTTTTTGTACAGCTTATCGCCTTCCTTCACATCGAACGCTTTATAGAATGCATCAACATTCGTTAAAGGGCCGAAGCTTCTGAAGTAGCCCGGAGAGTGCGGGTCTGTCTTCACCTGGTTGATCATGTATTTCTCACTGGATAAGGTTCTCCAAACGGTTGCCCAGCTCAGGAAGAACCGCTGGTCCTGCGTATACCCGCTGATCGTTCCCGGATTGCCTTTGTCTTTCAGATACATCTGAAGGGCATCATAAGCGATGTTCACGCCTCCGAGGTCCGCAATATTCTCACCGTTGGTAAAGGTTCCGTTGACGAAAGTCCCTTTTACCGGCTCGTATTTGTCATACTGGGAAGCGAGTGCTTTCGTTGCTTTTTCAAAGTTGGCCTTGTCCTCAGGCGTCCACCAATCCACCAGGTTTCCGTCTGCATCGAACTGGGCTCCTGAATCATCGAATCCGTGGCTCATTTCATGTCCGATTACCGCACCGATGCCTCCGAAGTTCACCGCAGCATCTGCCTTAGGATTAAAGAACGGCGGCTGAAGGATAGCGGCAGGGAAAACGATTTCGTTGTTTACCGGGTTGTAGTAAGCATTCACGGTCTGCGGCGTCATTCCCCATTCGGTTTTGTCTACCGGTTTCCCGATTTTGGCAAGGTCCTTATTGTACTGCCATTCTGCAATATTCTGCAGGTTCCCGTACAGGTTTCCGCCTTTGGATTCAGGAGTGATAGTCAGCCTGGAATAATCTTTCCACTTATCCGGATAGGCTACCTTCACGGTAAACTTATTCAGCTTCTGCATGGCTTTTTCCTTTGTGGTCGGTGACATCCAGGCCAATCCGTTGATGTGAACCGCGAAGCTTTTCTTCAGGTAGTCGATCAGTTCCACCATCTGGGCTTTGGCTTCAGCAGGGAAATATTTATCCACATACAGTTTTCCGAAGGCTTCTCCCAGGCTGCCGTTGATCAGCTCATAGCCTCTTTTGTTCAGTGCTCTTTGTTCCTGCTGCCCTCTCAGGTATTTCCCGTAGAAAGCAAACCTCGTATCTCCCAGCTTTTCGCTCAGGTAGGAAGCACTGCCGTTGATCAGATGGAATTTAAGGTAATCCTTGATTACAGGAAGGTTCTGCATGCTGATGAACTGGTCAAGGTTCTTATAATATCCCAGTTCCCCGATGATCACCTTATCCGTCTTTACGCCCACTGCTTTCAGGTAGCCCGGAAGGTCCACATTTTTTACCAGCTTGGAAAGCTCCGCCATGGTTTCAGGGTTATACTGAAGGGTATTGTCGCGGCTCTGTTCGTTGGTCAGATATGTTTTGGCGATGCCTTTTTCATAGTCTACGATTCCTTTGGCAGCGGCATCCGCATTTTTATAGCCCAGCTCTTTCAGCATGGAAGCCACATATTTCGTATATTCTGCCAGTGCTTCGGTATTTTTCTCGTTTACTTTCTGGTAATAGTCTCTTCCCAGTCCGAGGGAGGCATTTCCCAGATAAACGACATTCATTTTGGAGTCCTTCAGATCCGCATCCACACCCCAGCCGTAGAATACGTTATCGCCTTCTTTGGTTACGGACGTCAGGTAATTCTGCAGATCATTCAGGTTTTTAATGGCGTCGATCTTGTTCAGGTTGGCCTGGATCGGCTTGATACCATCGGCATTCCGCTTCTGCATGTTCATATAGGTAGCATACAGGTCCTGGATTTTCTTTCCTTCGGTTCCGTCTGCAAATTTATCTTTCAGCAGGGAATTCAGGATGGTCATCGAATTGTTGTCGGTATCGTCAGCCAGCTTATTGAAGCTTCCCCAGGTCGGTTTGTCGGAAGGGATCTTGGCTGTTTTCATCCAGCTTCCGCTTACGTAGCTGTAGAAATCATCCTGCGGGCGGACGGATTTATCCATTAGGCTTACATCCAGTCCTTTATCGGCAGTCTGCGCATTCACGGTCTGTGAACAGATCCCTGCCAGTAAAAACAGGGACAGCGTTAATTTTTTCATTCGGATTAAAATTACAATTTATACGATAAGTATCGTTTATTAAAAATTTGTTACGTTTTATGGCTGTTAAATTTACACAAATATTAGTTTACGGCAATTTCTTTTACATTTCCGGTCCGTTTCAGGAATCCCCAGGACTGGATTTCACCCTTTAGTGCTCTTCTCAGGCTCCGGAACAGCACGATGTACATCAGCCATCGGTAGCCGAACCGCTGCGGAACAATGTACAGGAGGTAGATGAGTTTTTCCTTTTGCATGATAAAGGCCAGCAGTGCCAGCGAAGCATCCATCAGAAGGAAAAGCAGGTAGTACCCGAATATTTTCCCGCCGTTTCCGGACAGGATCCCCAGCAGCATGATGACATCGGCCAGCGGTGAAAAGAACGGGATGATGTACTGGAACAGCAGGATATTCGGCATGGCCCATAATCCCAGTCCTTTATAATCCGGGTTCAGGAAAGCCTGTTTCTGTTTCCAGAACATCTGCATGATCCCGTAGGTCCAGCGGAACCGCTGCTTCAGGAACTGCGGTACGCTTTCCGGCGCTTCAGTAACGGCAACAGCACGGTTTTCATTAGCAACGGTATATCCTTTTTTCAGGATCTTTACCGTCAGGTCGCAGTCTTCAGCCAGCGTGTCCGAAGAATAGCCTCCCACTTCTTCAACCACTTCTTTTCTGAATGCCCCGATCGCTCCCGGAATCACGGTAATGGCATTGATGCGGGCATACGCCAGCCTGTCGAAATTCTGGCTTGTACTATATTCTATCGACTGCCAGCGGGTCAGCCAGTTCACCGGGTTCCCTACTTTTACGTTTCCTGCCACAGCAGCTATTTTCTCTTCGGGCTTTGCATTGAGAAACCTTGCCATCAAATATTTAACGGCATCTTTATCAAGCTTCGTATCGGCATCGATGCATATGACATAGGCAGCATCGGTACGGGAAATCCCGAAATTAAGTGCCGTCGCTTTCCCGCCGTTCGGCTTGGTATATATTTTCAGTTTCGGATGGTCTCCAAAAGCCTGTATCGCCTTATCATAGGTGGTATCTTTGCTGCCGTCGTCCACCATGATGATGTTAAAGTCCGGATAGGTCTGATTCAGCAGGTTTTGTAATGAAGAAACAATATTCACCTCTTCATTGTAAGCCGGCACGATGACGGAGACCTGAGGATAGTGGTCCAGCACAGGAAAGTCCCCCAGCCTCTTTTCTCTTTTCTTTTCTCTGAATGCCCAGTACATCATCAGCATCAGCCTGATAATTCCCAATATAATAAAGATAATGAACAGGGCCACCAGGAAATGGCTGATCCCGTAGATCACCGTAGCCAGAACCAGGTTCAGCTGCATGATGTAATAGGCCTTTGTCTTTGGAACTTCCGGCATCAGCTCGCTCCTGTTTTTATGGAGAATGGTGGTCAGGTTGGTGAAATGATAACCTTGCTTCTGCAGTTCCGGGATCAGGATCTTCAGCGCTTTTACCGTTTCCTCGCGGGTTTCCCCGCCGGCATCGTGAAGCAGGATGATGTTTCCTCTTTCCTGCCGGATGCCTGCCATCACCCGCTTTACAATTTCGTCCGCTTTGATACCGGGCTGCCAGTCTTCCGGATCTATGTTTTCGCCGATGTCCAGGTAATTCTGCTTTCTTGCCAGTGCTACCGGGATGATTTCTTCCGAAGTCGTAGGCTCGGAATCCGCATTGTAGGGAGCCCTGAAAAGGATGGTGCTGTGCCCGGTGACGCATTCTATCAGCAGCCGGGTGAGCTTCATTTCCAGCAATGCCCTTTCGGGGCTTACTTTGGCTACGTTCTCATGGGTAAAGGTATGGTTCCCGATCTCATGGCCTTCGCGGTAAATCCTTTTTACCAGCGGAAGGTTTTTCTCAGCGTTTAGCCCTACCAGGAAAAAGGCGGCCGGGACATGGTATTTTGAGAGGACATCCAGCACCTGGGGCGTGTAGGTTTCATCCGGTCCGTCATCGAAGGTCAGCACCAGCTCTTTCTGCGGCGCGGCGCCGTATTTTTTCACCTCATAGGAACTGGGATAGGTAAGATAGTTTTCATCGGTAATGATTTTTTCCTTGGGATCAATTTCCAGC
>JAKOOI010000233.1 GCA_022701475.1 Weeksellaceae bacterium | reverse complement strand
TTGATGGTGGCAGAAAGTACAATCGCTCCCGCACCGTCCCCGAAAATAACGGAAACTCCCCTTCCTTCATCTGAAAAATCAAGCCCGAACGAATGGACTTCTGCGCCTACCACCAGGATGTTCTTGTAAGTACCCGATTTGATGAACGCATTGGCTACACTCATGGCATACACAAATCCTGAACACTGGTTCCGCACGTCCAGTGCCCCGATGGTATCGCAGCCCAGCATGTCCTGAAGCAGAACACCGCAGCCCGGGAAATAATAGTCCGGTGACAGGGTAGCAAATATAATATAATCGATATCTCTGGAGGTGAGACCGGCATTGGCAATTGCTTTTTCGGAAGCTCTGAACCCCAGGTAGGCGGTTGTCTCCTGCGCATCATTACGGTTTTTACGGTGCCTTCTTTCCCTGATTCCGGTTCTTTCCGTAATCCATTCGTCATTGGTGGTCATTAATTCAGCTAAATCATCATTCGTAACAATGTTATCCGGAACATGGAATCCGATTCCCTTTATTGTACTTTTAATCATATAGTTTTTTAATTTTGGTAAAGATAAAACTTATTTGATACATCGTTTTTAAATTATAAGTATTTTTACGATATGCCAATTAATACCATTTACAGAGATTCCCGGTGCGAATGGGTGGATGTGGAAGCCCCTACTCCGGAAGACCTGCTTTTTCTCCATGAACGCTATGAAATCAACAACTTCCTGCTGGAAGACACGCTGGATCCCAACCACCTTCCTAAATATGAGGAAAGCGGCCACATCCGGTTTTTCCTGCTTCGCGAAAGCACTGAGCTGGAACGTAAAAGCCTGAATACCATTAGTGATATCAGTACCAAGATCGGTATTTTCCTGCTCGGGAAAACCATCATTACCGTACACCGGATGAAAACCAAAAGCATATCCGAGACCAGAAAGCAGATCTCCGCCCTCAAAGACGATATGGCTGCCGAAAACATCGCCCTGAGAATCGCCCTGCTGATCATGAAAAGCTTTGATGACGAATCGGTGAGCCTATTTGAGACGATGGACAATATTGAAAATGAAATTTTCCTGAAAAATACCAATCACACCAACCAGATCCGGAGGCTGTACAAGCTGAAAAGGAAATCCGGGCTGAACTTCAGGGTACTCAGCATTTCCACGGATGCCATCGATAAGTTCAAGCTCCTGGGGCTGCAGGAATCCGAAATAGTGGACCTTAAAGACAAACATAAGGATGTAGTAGCCGATTTCGACCATCTGAACATTCAGATTACCAACCTTATTTCGATGTTTCTTGCCCTGTCTGACCAGAAAGCCAATCAGGTAATGAAAGTGCTGGCGGTCTATTCCGTCTATTTTTTACCGATTACCTTCATTGCCGGAGTCTACGGAATGAATTTCGACCATATGCCTGAACTCCATCATAAATACGGCTATTTTCTGACCCTTGGATTTATGGCGCTTGTCGTTTTCTGTACTTTCCTCTACGCCCGGAGAAAGCAGTGGTAAGCGGCTCACTTTCCGTCAGATAAAACCTTAATAAACCACCCTCACAAAAACCATTACTATGACCCAGGAAAACTTAGAAAGCATCCTTGAGGATCCTACCCTTTCCCCCGCATCCCGCGAAAAGCTGGCTGCTTTTTACGCCAATATTTCTGCCAAGGAATTTTCCGATATTCTGGATGCCCGGGGCAACCAGTATGTGGAATTCGTGCAGGAAGGCGGTGGTGTCTGGGGCAGCGCGCTCGTAGGATATCTTTACGGCCTGGAAATTTTCGGGATCCGGTTCCTGAAAGTAGCAGGGACCAGTGCAGGGGCCATCAATACCATGCTGATCGCCGCCTGCAGAACCAAGGAAGAAATGAAAAGCGATGTGATCCGCGATATCCTCTTCAACTGGAACTTTGCCGATTTTATGGACGGCAGGGCTTACGTAAGAAAGACGATCCACGCCATGCTGAACAATAAAAATTTCCTGAAAATCAATACTTTTATCATCATCGGGATTCTTGTATTTTTTGGAATTCTTGCGTTTGTCTTTCCAACGGATGCCCTCTGGGAAACAAAGGTACTTTTTGCCATTCCGCTTTTTCTGGTCCTGATACTGGCAGCCTGTACAGCAAAACTTTATGGCAATCTCCGGAAAAGAAATTCCGGGCTGAATCCCGGCCATGTTTTTACGGAACAGATGAAAGAAGTATTGACAGGCTTCGGCATCCGGACCGTCGCGCAGCTCAATGAGAAATTTGTAAAAACAGGAAAAGCCCTGAACCTGAACTACCGCTACGGCAATACTACCGAATATTACGACCGCGCACTGCAGAGTATCGGAGAAATCCGGGAAAACAATAAAAGACATATCGATGAGATCCGCTACCGCATTTTTTATGACAGTACCGTCAACAATACCTATTACCAGCAGGATCCGTTTTATCTGCTGAAATCGGAATATATTGTAGTGACTACCGATATCAACGCAAAGGTAAAGGTGCAGCTGCCGACGATGGCTAACCTGTACTGGTCTGAGGAAGAGCTGAAGCACAGCAGCCCGGCAGAATTTGTCCGGGCCTCCATGTCGGTTCCTTTCTTTTTTGAACCGATGCAGAAAAAGATCAATCAGGAAGAAGACTCTGTGAAATACGCCTGGAAATTCTGGATGAATACCCAGCCGGAAAACATTAATCCCGTAGGAATCTTTATCGACGGCGGCAGCATCTCCAATTTTCCGATCGACCTGTTTCACGACCCCGATATTTTTTATCCGAGAATGCCGCTGTTCGGCGTTCAGCTTACCAGCGATCCCGATATCCTTTCTGAAAAAAGAGGCAAGACCAGTGAAGAAATCCTGAAATCTCCCGTTACCTTTGCCGGAAACATCATCGATACCCTGCGGGGATTTAACGACAAAAGTTTTCTTACCAAGCACACGTTTTACCATCTTTTCAGCATCCAGGCCGTTAACTGCGGGAACAGCAACTGGCTGAATTTCTTTATGAAAAAGGAAGAAAAAGAGGATCTTTTCAACCGCGGATTCCAGGCCGCCCTCGATTTCCTGAACGGCTTCGACTGGGAACAGTACAAATGCGAACGGATGATGCTTTCCATGAAGGAAAAAAAGATCCTGAAAGAAGAAGATACGCCGACGGTGGGATAATATGTGTGTGAT
>JAKOOI010000324.1 GCA_022701475.1 Weeksellaceae bacterium | reverse complement strand
AAGTCCCAATCCAATACTGCACATTATTCCGGAAGTTTTACATCGTAGCGGAAATTTAACTTAGGCGGACAATTTCTTTACTGTCCGGAAAATAAAAAACCTCTTTGCAGAGGTTTCTGAGATTGATTGTAATAACACGGGTTAAACTTTGTAAATTTTAAGTAATAATTGTTTATGGTTAATAAAATAAATTATGGATTTAATTCAGCCTACGGCCTCCAGTAAGACCACTTGCTGCCGTTGAATACTGCAAGCCGTTTTGCACCGGCTTTGTTTACATACACCAGCATCCCTGCTGCGGGATTGATGATATTCTGAACATCTTCAACGGTTGGAAGGATCATAGCTTTCGTAGTGGATTCCAGTACCAGCACACCGTCTGCAGTACTGGTTGTAGCACCGATGATGGTTTTGGCCTCTGCGGCTTCGGGAGCCTGAAGGATGGTAGGCTGTGCCGTCATGGCCGTAGAAACGTCTGCGTCCTGCGAACTGAGATCCGTCCAGTTGCCGTTAAAGTATTTTACCCTGGCCTGTACAGGATTGGTAGCATCCAGAATCAGGGTACCTTCTGCAGGATTTGCAGGGAGGGTTCTTACATATGGAAGAACAAGCCCTCTGTTCTGATTGGCAGCAAACTCGAGAAGCACTGATGTCTTTTCCGTTGCCGTACCTATGGCATCACCGATGATGACCTGCCCGTAAGCAGCCGACATCATCGCAATAAAAACGGAAGTAAATATTTTTGTCATTTTGATCTTTTTAGTGGTTGTGATTGTTGATATAGGGCAGGGCTTAAGGGCAGGTAGGCGTATTGAAACAGTACCAGGCATTCCCGTCATACATCTTAAGGCATTTGGAAGTGGTGTCATAGACCAGCATTCCGTCCTGAGGATCGGTGATGGCATTGATCTGCTGTGTCGTCATCCTGGTCAGCACAAAACCTTTGGTATTGGATTCCATTACGGCGTAAGCGCCTTTTCTGGATTTCGGCCAGTTGGCAGATCCACCGCCTACTCTTCGGTCGAGCAGGGTAATTCCCAGGTTCGAATTGATGCCGGGTCCTGAAGTATTGGCATCATCATAACAGATGCACCGCTGTATAAAATAATCGCTGGTGCTGCCGTAATAAGCATCATTATACACAGGAGACATCGTACTGATAAAATTGTCGGTTGAACCGTTGGTCCCTTCTTCTCTGATGGTAAACCTGAAAGTTTCGGTAGGTTCGTCAATACCGTCATTTACAGAATTAACATTGATGGAAATTCCGTCGATATCATTGGTAGGGCTGGAATAACCTGGTGTTACTCCGCCGTCATAGTTTCCGGGTGGAATTGAAATGAGATAGATATTGGAGCCAGGCGTATGGGTGATGGACGGCGTACCGTTGATCGTAGGAACTCCTGTAAGGGTAATATCATTATCGGTAGCCACAGGGTTATTGTTATTCGGATCCGTTATTTCTATGGCTACCCTGGTATCTCCTATTACCGCTCCGTTTACTCTGATAAATACGGAACCGTTGCTGAATCCTTCACAGGAAGTCTGCGGATTGGAAAATTTAAGGTCCATCATCGGTTTCAGGAAAACGCGGATATCATCCACAAAGTTACCGTTGTCCGGAGCGGTGGAACTCTGTGGCCGGAACCCGATCCGGTAAATCCCGGAAGCTCCTGTGAAGGTATAGGTCCCCTGATTCACAGACCATGCTCCCGTACTGGACGGCAATGCGCTGTTACTGATTACATCCACGACATTCTGGTTCCCATCTTCAATAATCATGGCTGCCTGTTCCGTACTGCTTGTTCTTGCCCGGTGCCGGAAATAATAATTGATATCATCCCCTGTCGTAAGATACATATTCTGGTACATCATGGCATTGGTAAATGCATTCAGTTCCACGAAATTGGTTCCCTGGGCAGCCGGTACTCCGGTATTTGAGGTTCCCCAGACCTTAATGGGATGACAGTTGCCTACTCCACCCGGTGCACAGTTGCCGGATTGTACCAGCTGTGTGGTATACCAGGGCCAGGTAACTTCGGTACCGGCATCAAGAATACCGTTCGATGTAAAATTGGTGTCCAGATAAGCGGTTGTTCCATTGGCCACCCCGAATTCCAGACCCGGGTTTACAATAATTCTTGTTTGTGCCGATGCATACTCGGGCACCAACGCAGCAAGGCACAGGGCTGCAGCGGCATAGAGTGATCTTGCCCTGAGTCCTGTAAAAAAACAAATAGAAGTTTTCATAAATAATAAATGTGTTATAGCATGTTAGTGGTAAGGGTACAATAAGCAGAGCCACAGTTGTAAACTGCAGGTACATTAAAGTATAAAAAAGAAATGGATTAAATAATTCTCTTTAGTACGTTATAAGGGGGTATTTAAATATGTTATTAATCTGATCGTTTTCATGGTTTATTAAGTATTATGTATAGAATATCTATCTCGCACAAATGTAAAGAATTACGGTGCCAAAGACCAAATCATTTTTGATATTTTAAACCAAATTCAGTATTTATACGTAAAAAATAAACACATTGTGGTATTATAATTAATAATATTAACAATTTAAATAATTATGATTAATAAAAAAAACAATGACAAAATATACTGCTGTTTCTTAGTGCTGTAGGGCATTCATGATCCGAATGCCCGGAATACCACAGTAGAATTTTTTATGATAAAGCTGCACTTCATCTTATTGCAAAATGAAGTGATCATTGCTCATTAGAAAATGAGAAAAATAATCTGAGTTATCTTCAGACAGAAAAGGAATTAGTGGAGACAGATACCGAAATACCAGGTCCAGGCAATAAGAATAAACTGCATCGGTATCCTTTCCCGGTACAGGTAATCCATCCCCGGACCTGAATAATCGGCTTTAAAGATATTCACCTTCTTTCGGGACGAATTGATATTGGCCGCAAAGACCAGAATATAAAAGATAATCAGCAAAACAGCCGTTATCTCCCGGATCCCGGGAAACATAAGGCCGATTCCCGCTGCTATTTCGATCACGCCGGTAGCATATACCCAAAACATTTTTGCCGGAATATATTCCGGGATCATCATTGCCATTCCTTTCTGGAACCTGAAGTGTGCGAGTCCGGTAAAAGCAAGAAATGCAGCCATCCCCAGATTCCCGGAAAACAAAAAGTTCCACTCGCCCTGAAAGATCCTGGTAGTCAAAAGCCCCAAGAAAAAAACAACAAAAAGAATAGTGAGTAATTTCATAAAGATCGGATAAGATAACAGCAGGCCGTTAGTATAAGACTACGGCAAATAACAGACAAAACGGGCTCCCGGGTCCTTAAAAGCTATTCCTGTCATATGATTTTCCCTGTTCCACCAGCTGTCTGACGATCTCCAGGCCTTCGGTAAATCCCTTTTCAAGACGGTCGTGCAAATTCTTATCTGCCTGAACTTCAATATGCAGTTTCGTGCGGCCTTCGAAATCAATCAGTATATACCTTTCGAAAAACCCGCTCCACTGCATAACTTCCCTGCTCCGGGTATCTTCGTTGCCTTCCTTATCTACTGTTCCCAGATGTTTGAATACCACCTGATCCGGCTGCTGCAGACTGTCGATCGTAGAGACCAGCCCTTTGCCTTCAGCGTTCAGGAAATAGGTTTTTCCTCCTACCCGCCAGTCCGATTTCATTATGGACCCGTTTCCGAAAAACTGTGTCCATTGCTGATACGTCTCGCTTCCCCATAATACATCCCAGACCGTTTGCCTGGGCGCATTGATTACTTTTTCATAAGAAAGTGTCTCCATATGTATTGTATTGTTTAAAGTAAGAGCTTCTTTTCAGAGTTGATTTTCAGACAGGTTTTTGATGATCCGCAGTGCGTTCGGATACTTTTCTTCATAAAAATCACTGAATTCCTCTTTGGTACTGATCTTTGCTCTCAGCACGGTTCCTTCCTCATTTTCTTCCAGCAGATAATCTTCTGTGGCTGCCCCCCAGTCCATCGGGGTTT
>JAKOOI010000309.1 GCA_022701475.1 Weeksellaceae bacterium | reverse complement strand
CTGATCATTGTCTTTTTAGAACCGTCTGAATGGAACGGTGGCAAAACTACGCTGAATTCTAATGACTTGCACGTGTTTGCCGTATCATATTCGCGAATCTGAAAGGTCTGTTCCGGAAAACCGCAGCCTGCAGCACGGTATACCCTGTTTCCGGAAAGCCGGTTACCGGGAGAAGACCGGGAGCCGGCCATCAGATCCATGGCTATTGGTGGAAATACCGGGGAAAACAGTTTATTCGGATCTCAGGAAGGATAATTGTTTTGCAGACTAAAGATGAGATCAGGCAGATTAAACAATGCCGGTCCGGTCTGAATGCGGAAATCCTGCCAAAAAAATCAAAGGGATGCCGACGATCATCCTGCATATCATAAAAAACAAAATAAAGCGGATCCGTCATGCATACGCTTTGTCAGACCGGCCTGCTGACCATTTCTTGCTTTCTGTTACAGGTACCGGCAAAGGCAGGCTTTACCCAAAAAAGGGAAAGAGGAAAAAGAGATAGGGCTTATTTGTAAACTTAAACATCCAGCCTTTCTGAGCATGCCGCACCCCGGTATAATCCGTGAGGGATGGTATTTTTCAGCTGAATTGAAAAGGATGGGACTATAATCAGCCTTCCTTTACTTCACCGGCAGCCGTCTCCTGAATATGACGGATAAAAACGGAAGGCGGAATCCCGGTAACCTTTTTAAAAACGGTGGTGAATTTATTGGCGGAAGAAAAGCCGGATTCATCGGCCAGTGTGGCGATCTTGTATTTCCTGAATTCGGGGTTTCCCTGAAGCTGGCGGATGATATAACGGATCCTCAGCTCGTTGATGTAATTGTTGAAGTCCTTCTCCTTGTACCGGTTGATGACGTGGGATAGGTATTTTATATTGGTCCCCAGATGGGCGGCAAGAAAAGGCAGTGACATATTCCGGTCTGTAAACAGCACCGATTCCTCGAATTCCCTGAGCTGCCGGAGAATCTTCTGCCCGGTTTCCGGTGTCATAACTGCATTTTCCACACTTTGTTTATCCGTAGATTCCCATTTTACGGGCATCAGTTGAGATGCCGGCTCAGGTCCGGGGATTTCATCTGCGGTCAGATTTCTTTTCTCATATTCCTGAAGCAGCCGGCTGATCCTCTCGGTATTCCTGATCTGGCGTTTCCGGTACCTGAAAAATGCAAAGGAACAGCCCGTAAGCAGAAACGTCCCGGCCAGGAGCAGGCGGCTCTTGCTGCTGCTGTCCCTTTCAGCTTTTTCAGCCTTATGCTCCAGCTTTGCATACGAATCATCGATAAAGGCCCTCTCCTTTTCATCCAGGCTCTGCGTCAGCGTATCGGATTCCTGCTGTACGCTGGCAGTCTTTTTACGGTCGTCCAGCTTTGCATAATAGTCCCGGGAAGTACCGTTTATTTCTATTTTCAGGCGCGGATAATTGGAAGTTTTTGCAACGTTCTTTGCTTTTTCCAGGTATTCCGCCGTATTTGCAAGGTCATCCTGCTTCAGATAGACGGCGGCCATCCCGTTATAGATCAGTCCGGTAACATAATTATCGGGAGCCTTTCCGGCCATCGCCAGGGCTTTCCTGTAATGGTCCATTGCTTTTTCGTATGCTCCGGTATGGAAATAATTCAGGCCCGTCAGCTGTTCGTTTTCAGCAGTAAAGAAATCCAGGTTTACTTTGGACAGATTGAAGTGAGACTGGGCGGCCGCTATGTACCGGATGGATTTCTGATAATTCTTCCGTTCCATTTCGTAATGGGCCATTTCCTGGCACATCAGTCCCTGTATGCTGTTGCGGGCAGGTTCTTCCTCAATGGCAAGTCCTGCTTCCATTGCCTTGTCTATGTACCGTTTCGATTTTCTGTACAGCTTCAGGATGCGGTACTGCGTGGCGAGGAACCCATAGACCCGCGCTTCCCATGCGGGCTTCCCGGTTCCTTCAATGATTTCAGCAGACCTTTCGGCATATGTTACCGCCTTCTCCGCTTCCCCGGCCTGCTGGTACAGCGAGGCGGAAAGCATCAGGCTCTTGGTTTTGAAATAAGGGCTCTCCGAGATTCCGTACAGGGAATCGGCCACCCTCAGAGCCCTGCCGAAATCTTTCCGGGAAGTTTCCAGGTACGTCTTTGTATACACTTCCTGGTAACGGGCCGGATCCTGTGCGCGCAGCATAAGGAACATCAGAAAAAACGGAATCAGGAGAAGTTTATGCATCATGGCCGGCCGGGTCAATCTAACCGCCTGCAAAAGTATCACTAATAATTGAGTTGTTGAACGGTTGAACCGGAATATTATCCCCGGACAGGTTGAAATTGATAAAGATCATGTCCGTGATTCTGCAAAGACAGCGCTATTCATGGTAAAAATCAAATGATTTACTGCCGTAAATGCGGAATTGGCAGGCCGGCCGGTCTCAAACACCAGTTCCCAGACATTCCCTCCCGCCCATGGCCGTCAGCAGGGCATCCGCAACGACCGGGGCTTCAATCCCGAAACAAGCTGTTTGCCGGCAGGGGCTATGCTACCCTTCAGGTGAATTTCAGGATTTCGGGAGGCTACGGAAAGGAATTCCGGCAATCCGGCTACAAGCAGACCGGAAAAAAGCGAGGGATGATGTGGAGACGGCGTACACTACGCCATCGCACAGGGCTGGACCGACAAAAGCAAAGCAGCCATCTGCGGACAGGACCAAGAAACCGCTTTTCGTGGTTCAGGGGCGGCAAACATCCGGCTTCAATCGAAACCTATCCGCATTCAGCTCATGCCGGATCATCATACATCCATAGTAAACGGACTGAAATCAATTCGATTAACTATAGACCTGATTTTACATAGAACTCACGTTAAAATACCGCAGGCTTATTCTGACAGCAGCCGGCAGATAAGGAACCCCGCTGGCATAGCCCCGATAGCAGCGGTTACCCCACAGCGGGCGGGAAGGATGGCAGGCAAAGGGATTGGCGACGGAGAGGATCGGCATGTGACGGCGCGAGGAGTATGAGTGGATAGCGGGAATCAGCTCCTGATATAAGTCATGATTGATGAGTTATAAATGATGAGTTGTAACGGGCAGGGGTTAATTTAATGAAATGTTTACGGACCGTCCGTTTTCCCGGCCTGCAATTTCAACTCCTGCGGCTCATCTGCGGTTCCTGATTCCCGGATAACCAACAGCATTCTGCTGATTATGAGGGATTTAACTCTCATCTGCCGGAATTCTGAAGTACAGGATCTCATCATCTGAAAAACAGAAAAAAGCCACCCGGCTGATCCGGATGGCAAAACATA
>JAKOOI010000305.1 GCA_022701475.1 Weeksellaceae bacterium | reverse complement strand
TCTGGAAATCTTCCATCCATTGGGAGCTCAGGCTCAGGCTTTTTTCATGGATGCTCTGGTTATCGGAATAGCCATAACCCACACTCCACAGGTTATACCGGTCATAATCGTTTTTCAGGATCATTTCAGCGTTCAGATCCCTTTCGAAATAATTGTAGGAAACCCCGATGCCGCGGCTCACCGTGCTCCGCGGGTTTTTTCTGAAATTAATATTTGAATAAACAGATGCCTTCTGATAAGCCAGATCGTAATCGTAATGATAACGGGAGCCGGAAATACCGAAAGTAATGCTCCTGAAAATGCTTTCTGCAGGCAGGAAAGAATAGGCTACCGCTCCGGAACCTACCAGTTTTCCCGTTCCGGTACTGTAGGTTGGCGTAACGGAATAGAGGAACTTCTGATCAAAAAGCGACTGGTTTTTAAAGTTGAACCCGATCAGGAATTTGTCATAGGTATTATTGAAACGGACCCTGGGATTTACATAAATTTCATTGAATTCCGGATTGGGGATGTCTTTAATCAGCTTCAGCTTTATTTTCCTCATGTTTGAGAAAATCCCTTTGGCATACAGGAAATTATCCCGGTAATTGGCTTCAGGGAAAATATAATCGTCATTCAGGGTGATTTTATAGGTGTCAAAAGCAGGAATCGAGACGGTCTTTGATTTTTCGTCGCCCATGTCAAGCCAATAGGATCTCTTTTTACCATCCCTTTCTTCAGTCTGAAGCTTGACAGGGATATCTGCAGAGGTATTTTTACGGATTCTGATCTGCAGGGAATCGCCTTCTTTCCTGAATCTTTTCAGCTGGAAGTTTACCCTGTTTTTGTGCTGGATGAATTCTTCAAGATAAGCCGTTCTTCTGTCGCTCAGGGCAAGTTCCTTCAGGAAATCTCTCGGATCGGTCTGCCGGTCTGTATGGGTGCGGATGAAATCCTGTACCAACCGGTCAAATTTTGCATAGCCCATTTTATCTGCGGAATAGCTGAACAGGGTACCGGTCTCAAAATGGCTGATGGCCATATCGTTGAAATTGCTCAGTACCGCATATTTTTCATCGATTTTCTGGTCCAGGTTCTGGGACATGATGTATTGATAGGCAAGGCCATACCGCTCGGTCAGTTTTACCTGGGAGGCATGGAAAAGCTTCAAAGGTTTGATTCCGAAAATTCTGGTCTCCGGCAATGCGCCGAGGAGTTTGGTCTCCGGATAGAATTTTTGCAGGTACTGCATTTCCAGATAGGATTTCAGTCCGTTTTTAAACCAGTGGTTGTCCTGTTTGTCCGTAATAATGCTTTCATCCAGAACTTTCTTGGCAACAATCCCGAAATAATCGAGGTCTGTTTTCTCTGCATCGGTAAACAGCTGGAACCTGAATTTCCAGAAGCTGATATCATTATTCCCGAAGAAATCTTCTTTGGATCTGAATTTTTCGGAGATAAAAATCCTCTCGGGAAGGGTTCCTGTTTTTTCTTTGATGAATTTAAGATGCAGCGGAAGATAAAACTCAAGATTCTGTTTTTCCTCCGGTTTCAGGTTGTACCCGAACTTCACTTCGGTATTGATGCCATCCGTATTGACTTTGATGGATGGGAATTCGTTCTGTGAAATCAGGAATTCAGGATCTGAATCAAGATATCCTTTAAAATAATTCATCTGTACCTGCTGCAGGTTGCTCTCGATAAAATAACTGACCGGAATATCGAAATTGACGGTCCAGTAGGTATTGAAGCTTACCGATTCTTCTATATCAGCATAATTCCTGGGAGAAATATTGTCCGGATCGAAACGATCCGGAACAATAAAGAAATATTTTAAAGCTGTCTGCTGACCGGATGTTCCATAGCCGGTGAAGCGCTGGTCAGGAATCCTGATCTGATAGACGAGCTGCAGTGTTGTTTTTTCGCCGGGCAGCAAGGGCTGCTTCAGCGGGAGGATAAGGTTTTCATCGGAGGCCGATGGAGCCGGGATTTCTGCATCTGCATTTTTAATCTGCAGGCTGAGGAGCTGGCCCAATGCTTCCGGTTTCGCAAAATGGAGATCCGTGTTCCGGTCTTCCAGTTTCCGGTAGACGAGGGAAGTTCCTCTTCTGTGATAGGCAGCCACCCAGTTCAGAAGCTTCAGGGATTGCAGTTCCTTGCCGGAATGATTATAATAAATGATTTCCTGCCGGACATTCATTGTTTTTCTGTCCTGCGATACCTGGGCTTCAATATAAATGCTGTCCTTCTGTGCAGAAACTTCTGCAACACCCCAAAACAAAATAAGACAAATGCTAACCCTTTTCAATATTTCTGATAAAGTATCAAATATAACTTATTTTTTCAGAAATTAAAACAGGATTTTTAGTTCCCCGCTGCTTTTTTTTCAAGGGAGCTCAGATAGGCATTCCAACCTTCGTTTTTATACAGGGCAGCGGCCGCTTCAGGATTTTCAGCCTTATAGATTCCTCTTCCTACGATAATAAAATCGGTATGAAGCATGGTAAAGACATGCTCCGGAGTATTGTACTGCTGGCCTTTTCCATCTCCCGAATCCGCAAGATTTACGCCCGGCGTAAACAAGAGCATTTCTTCAGGAAGTACGTTTTGTGAAACTCCGCCGATGACGTTCGGGTGGGATGAAGCGATCTTCAGTGCTTCTTCACGGTAACTTGCCGTGGTCAACGCCCCTTTGGAAGACATGCCGATAATGGCAACGACACCTACGTTTTTGAAGCAGTCCAGGGACTCGAAACCACCGATGACCTGAGAGGTTACAAAATCTGCCCAGCCGGTGATATTGAAAATACCGCTGGTAAACTGAAGTTCCTGGGTATTCCCGATGTCTGCGAACTTGCGGTCTTCCATCAGCAGGAAGTTATGTTTGGAAGCCAGTGCTTTCAGCGGGACAATGGTTTTATCGTAATCGAAATCGGAGATGATGTCAATATGGGTTTTCAGAGCAATGATGTGGGGCCCTGTTTTTTCCGCCAGTTCCAGCAGTTCCTGAGTCGTAGTCACATCGGCCGATGCAATAAGATTGGATTGCTTGGATAATGCCGTTTCCAGTAATTTTTTAGCAACGGAATGCTCAGCCGTCTGCAGTTTCTGTTCGTATGAAGATCTGGTTTTCTCATCAAACTGGATATGGTTCCCCTGCAGGAAGTCATGGATTCTGTTTACTTCGTCATCAGAAAGTTCTCCGGTTTCCTTCAGGATCCCGCAAACCTCGGTAATATTGAAAAGGGTATGGACTTTATACCCTCTGCTTTCCAGCAGCTGCTTTCCGCCCTGCTCCCTGTCCAGTACCACCACAATATCCGCTACTTTAAGGTCTTCCTGCTCCACTTCTGCAATGGTTTCAATCAGGGATTTACCGGAAGTGATGACGTCTTCCACCAAGAGGCAGTTCTGTCCCTTCTGGTAGATCCCTTCGATCAGTTTTTTGGTTCCGTAATTCTTGGCTTCTTTTCTTTTGATAATTAATGGAATGTAACTTTCCAGCGACATGGCAGTAGCCATCGGGAGAGCAGCATACGGAACCCCGCAGATAAGGTCGAAATTATCCAGCGGAAGCATATCCAGGAGATAGTTGGCCAGGTTTTTCAGGATTTTCGGGTCTGATGCCAGGGGTCTCAGGTCTACATAGAACGGACTTTCAATGCCGCTCTTTAAGGTAAATCTTCCGAATTTGATGATGCCCAGTTTATAGCATTCTAAAAAGAAGTCTTTTTTACTTTCCATTATTTTTTATTAGATGTTGCAAATTTAAGGATTTGAGGTGAAGGCTGAAAGTTCAGGGCCGTCAATTATGAATTTTACTGCCGGCAGGCGCGGCCGGAGTACCAAAAAACCATCCGGTCAGGATGGTTCTTTATTATTTTACAATTTCAGCGTCAATCACTGTAGTGCCTGCTGCGCTGTACTTCCGCTCGGCTTCCCAGGTAAGGAACCTGTCCACTTCCTTTATCAGTTTAGGAATCACTAACGAGAGGACTGCCAGGTCGTCCATAATTCCCAGTACCGGTAAGGCAATATCCGGAAGAAGATCAATCGGGGAAATTACGTATAAAAGTCCGAGCATAGGCAGAATCATATCAACGGATCTCATAGGATAGGCTCCTTTCCTCCACATCTTTACCATCCTGAATATATCCGGGATCTTTCTTACAAAACCCTTATGACTGATGGCTTCTTTTGCCAGACTCAGTTTAGAATACTTCATTTTTAGTGTTTGCTTTAAATAATTTTAGAACTGAATAATTTCCAAAATGCGTACCAACCTCAGAAAAATTGAGTTAAAATTATTTAATAATATTATCAATGAACTGGTGTACCGATTCTGTATTCCAGTCTCTTGAGGCATCTTCCTTAATCAGGATACGGCCGTCATGGTCCAGCAGATAGGTCGTAGGGAAAACCTTCGGAAGTATTTTCTCCGAGATCGGGCTCCGGGCAATATAGACCGGAACATTGTATTTATTTTCCTTAAGGAATTTCTTTACGGCGTCCTCCTGATCGTTCATGGCAATCAGGACGAAATCAACATGCTCTTTCCGGGTATCGTACAGCTTCTGGATCGAAGGCCATTCTTTGCGGCAGGGAGGGCACCAGGTTCCCCAGAAATTGAGGAATACGGCTTTGTTCCTGAAGTTTTTCAGATTGGTATCCGGAACATTAATCCCTTTCAGCTCTACGTCATAATCCTCTTCACTGATATGGACCGCATTTTCTATGGTGGCAATCGGGAAAAAAGCTTCCTGCAGCCTGTCTTTGACTCCCGGAACAAACACAATTACCGCAATAAGGGCAATGAGTACAATATAAATGATATTTTTTTTCATATTTTCCAGCCGTTTGCGTTAAAGGAGTTCCAGAATTTCCCGGATGGCATCTTTGCCTCTGTTTTTTGCATAGTAGAGCTGCAGGTCATTATAAAACTCATCTTTGGAATAGGCTTCAGGGTCAGCCTTATGTTTCATCAGCAGTTCTTTGCCGTAAGCCGGACGCGGTCCCCAGGAATTCTTCACGGTAAAATCATCATTCAGGATAATGACTTTCGGGATGGATTCCGTGCCATTCGTCAGAAACTGTCCGATCAGGCTTTTATCGCTGTCCCTGAGGAAAATCCTCACTTCACTGTGGTTTTTGAAAAATGTAACCAGAGCCGGAACGGTAGCACTTGCATCGCCGCACCATACTTCTGAAACGATTAAAATTTTACCGTTGAAATCCTTTGATTCCAGTTCCTGCAGCTGGTCTGCATCCGGGGTGTATTTTTTAAGGGTTCTTTCGATTCGCTGGATCCCCAGTGCATAATAAGGCCTGAAATCAATATCCTGTTGGGTAACAGGGAGTTCCAGTCTCTGTCTTCCTGTTTCCACATATTCTTCGAAGGAGATGCTCTTTTCCCAGTAATTTTTCATGATTACCTATGGTATTTAAAAGTTGTTGATATTTCTGGTTTTGTTGATAAGGAATAAATCAGCCAGTACGAAAGCTGCTAAACTTTCTACTACCGGCACGGCTCTCGGGAGTACACAGGGATCGTGGCGGCCTTTGCCTTCCACAATCACAGGATTTCCGTTTTTGTCTACACTTTCCTGTGGCCTGATAATGGTGGCAACCGGTTTAAAAGCTACCCGGAAATAGATATCCATTCCGTTGGAAATTCCTCCCTGGATTCCGCCGGAAAGATTGGAGCGGGTGGTAAAGTCTTCATTAAAAAGGTCGTTGTGCTCCTTTCCGGTCATTTTGGCGCCGCAGAAGCCGCTGCCATATTCAAAGCCTTTTGCTGCATTGATGTTGAGCATGGCTTTTCCCAGTTCGGCCTGAAGTTTGGAAAAGACAGGTTCCCCGATGCCCACCGGAACATTCCTGATGACACAGGTAATGGTTCCTCCGATTGTGTTGCCTTCTT